>CALFPI010000084.1 GCA_937919035.1 uncultured Gemmatimonadaceae bacterium | reverse complement strand
TGCTGATGGCGGCCAGTCCCGGGATCAACAGGCTGACGAAAGCACCGGCGATGACGAGTTGCGCCAGACTCGGGCTCACGGCAACGACATGCCGCAGATACAGCGGCAGAATCGGCGTCACCGATACCAGCACCAACCCGAGAGTCGACAGTGCCGCCACAAGCCAGCAGAACCGACGCAGCGGCGCCGCATCCTCCCTGCCCCTGAGCAAGGCGATGACGGTCTCCGGCAGGGCGATGCCCGGGCCTCGAAACAACAGGATGATGGAGTAGAGCACGGGCCACGCCGCCAGCGAGTCCTGGGGGTTTGCCATGCGTGCCAGACCACCGTTCAGCAGCGGCAGAGCCAGGAAGGACATCACCGATGTCGCCGCCAGGGGCAGATGAAAATCGACGACGGCACGATACGTCAGCGGTTCGGCAGGCGACGCCTGCTCGGCGCGCAGGCGAGCGATGATGGGCCGGCTCTTCCACCAGGCATAGAGAGCCTCGGCGCTGACGCTGAGCATGAACGTCGTGGCGGCGACAACGATGCCGCTCATGGTGCCCACAAGCACGAGGCTGCCGGCGACCGTCGCCGACACCAGCAGTCGCACCGCCGTCCCCCACGTCACCTGCTGCGGCTCGCCGAAACGGATGAGAATGCCCTGGTTGAAACGCCGCCAGCCAATGGCCGCACTCCACAGGCACATGATGCGCATGCCGGTCTGCGTCAGATCGGCAATCTCCGCCGGGATCCCCATCCACGTGCGCAGTACCAGGTCAAACAGCGGATCGACGTAGGCGATGGCGACAGCGACGGTGGTGACCACCAGGTTGACGTGCAAAGTGAAGCGGCGCACCACGGCATGGGCCTGGGCCGACGTTGTCAGTGCCGTGCTCGTCGACAGCAGCATGATCACCGGCGCTTCGATCAGCACTTCCGTCCAGAACATCACGCCCAGCGCGGCGAGCATGACTTTCTCGTCTGGCAGGCGACCGACAGCAGCCTGCACCAGCAGGATCTCCCCCGTCATCAGCAACGCGCTGAGCGCCAGGGGCAACCACATGAGCAGGATCTGTCGGTGGTTTGTCAGGCGCGGATCGCTTCCAGCGAGACATCGCTGAAGTACGAGTGTCCTTCGGTCTGCACCAGCGCAATGGCACCGGCCGACAGCTGGGTGTCCTCGAGGCTGAACATCTCGCGGCCATCGGCGACGGCCACGAGCTGACTGCCGACGACGCGCAGGGAAAGGTCGTAGCCCTGATTCGGCGCCCAGGCGAAGTCTGCCTCCGCCAGAATCTGCTCACCACCCTCACAGCAACGAAGCAGGCGCAGGCCCTGGCCCTGACACAGCAGCAGCGCGTAGAACCGGCGCATGCCGCCGACACGTGCAGCAATTCCGGCTTCGGCCGCCATATGTGGTGTCACGCGTGCCCGCAGACGGTAGTTTGTCCAGTCATGGGTGCCATTGATCAACAGCCCGCGTCCCTCATTGTGGATCAGACGGAAGCGCACGCCCGCGCCACCGGGCAGCAGCTGGGCGTTGTCGATGCCATCCGTCCAGCCCATGGGGCGCTGGTACTGCATCAGACCCGGACCACTGAACAGACACGAAGGGGCACCGGCCCAGTCGACGTGATCCACGAACAGCGTGCCCGTGGTGCCGCGGTCGGCACGGCACTCGACACCGATGCGCACGATCGGCAGACCATCCGTTTCCGGCAGCAGCCAATTCAGCGTCGCCGGGGTCCCCGGTGCCAGGAGCTGGAACGGCGCGCAACAGATCGTTGCTGGCTGCCCGGGGCCCTGTGGGAAGACCTCCATGAAGAGTGCCACCGAGACGGGACCATCCGTCTCCTCAGCGAGTCTCACGGCGGCAGTGACGGTCTGCCCCGAATAGACCGAAGCGGACATGACCATGCTGTATCCGGGCGTATCGAAATTTGCCGGCTCACCGAAGGTCTGTACGCCGGCTCTGCCGGTCCGACCGGGGGCGATCTGCTCGAAGTGAACGGCCAGACTGCGGCTGCCCGGCCCAACCCCATCCGCACCACCATCGGCGCCACGATCGACAGACTCGACATTGTCGATGCGCGTCGAGCCCTGACTGTCGGGCGCACCGCTGGCGACGAAGCCCTGCACGGACCCGGGCAGGCTGAAGTGGTAGCGAGCCGGCGGTGGCGGCGGCGCGGGCACCCCGAGCAACTGGCGACCCACCCGGCACAGCCGGTAGCTCTCGCGCACGGCATCGGTAAGGGCACCGCCACCATCTGCCGAGATGTTGAACAGTCGGTCGGCGACGGGGCCACGCCAGTCGGGGCCTGTCGCCAGACCCGCCAGGCCTTCCTTGATCCCCAGCAGGCAGCCGACGTTGCCGGCGTTGCAGTCCGTGTCCCAGCCAGCGGTGTTGGCAATCATCTGCGACTTCTGGAAATCACTGTCGCCATAGAGCAGCGCCAGAATGATGACGGCGTGGTTGGGCACCATGTGACAATTGCCACCGTAAGTGTCGTAGCCGTAGTGCTGCTGCACGCGGGCAAAGGTCTGCCGCCAATCGCCATCCTGCGCATGCCACCGGCGCAGGTCACCGATCAACCGGGCGATGATGCAGTCGTCGGGAATGAGAGCCAGACCGATGTCGAGCAGCTTGTCCATGTCGCGCTCGAAGAAGGCCGCCGCTTCCATGGCAGCCACGACCTGCGCCCCGTAGATCGCTTCGCCATCGTGGGACACGCTGCCCGCCTTGCGCGCCAGCGCTGCCGCCAGTTCCGGTTCGCCCGGTGCCACCAGGGCCCAGCTGTCGATGAAGATCTGCGCCCCGATCTGCTCCGCCACCTCGCGGGTATTGACTTCGATGGATCCGGAAGCAGGTGCGGCAAGGCCCTGTTTGAGGCGCAGAAAGGCGGTGTGCTCCGTGGAGTGCCCCATGCCGCCCCACCAGAGGATGGTGCGTTCCTCGATCAGGTAGTTGCGCCACGTCTGGCCGATCTGCTCGGCGGTGATGGCGGCAGAGACGCCATGGTCTTCCAGAGCCCTGACAAAGGTGAACGTGCCGGAGATGTCGTCATCGGCCACGACCAGGGGTCTGCCCATTCGTTCGTGCACGTAATAGTTGATCTCGCCCAGTTCGGCTTCGATGCGGTCGTTGCGCCAGCCCTCAAAGGGACGACCGAGATAGACGCCGATGATCTTGCCGAGGACGCCGGCATACACGCGCTCTTCATAGTCTGCAGGTATGGGCATGCGTGACTCTTGTCGGATTCAGGTTCTTGTCGGCTCAGGTAAGGTCGGGATACCGGCGACGCAACTCCTCGGCTCCGGCGGCACGGCCCGTTGCCTCCAGTCGCGTCAGGTATTTCGGCAAGGGGCTGCGGTCCGGATCGCTGAGCGCATGGAACGGCCCACCCTCGCGGATCACCGTCCACAAGGGATCCACCGAGTCGCTGCAGTGGATCGCCATTTTCTGCATCTGCACATCGTGCCAATTCATCAGACGATAGGCCGCCTCCCGCACAACCTCGGGGTTCTGCGCCGCGACATTGTGCTGTTCGAGGGGATCGGCATCGACATCAAACAACATGTCCTGCGCGAAGGGGTGGAAACCATCAGCGTAGGTGCGGACATACAACCACCGGTCGAAGCGCACACTGCGCTGACAGACATGACAGCACTGACTGATGATCAATTCGTCGCGACCGCCGCCGGTGCCCGTCTGCACCGTTGCTGCGTAACTCTGTCCGTCCCACAGTTCGGGAATGGACGCCGCCGGATCGAGCAGGCGCATACACGTGGGGGCCCAGTCGATGTTGTAGTGAAACCGATCGTCCACAGCCCCCATGGCACCACCAGGCCATTTGATCACCATCGGGATCCGGCACGTTCCGACATCGGCTGTTGCATGTTCACCGTAGATCCCCAGTTCACCCTGATTCTCACCGTGATCAGCGGAGATGATGATCGCTGTATCATCGTACACCCCGGCCGCCTTGAGTCGCGCGACGATCTTGCCGATCTGCGCATCGACATAGTGGATGGCCACATCGTAGCCATCGATCCACTGCTTCAGCGTCGCCCGATCCGTGATGCGCAACGGCAGTCGCGGAAACTTGTCGACATTGTTGTCCGTGTACATACCCAGGTCCTGCGCCGAGTGCGGACCATAGCGCGCCACATGTTGCTCGATCCGTTCGTCGGTGAAGTCATCTGCTACCGGCTCATCTTCGAAGGGATTGCCGTAGTCTTGCGGCGTACGGTACGGCGTGTGGATGTCCCAGAAGTTCACGTGCAGGTACCAGTTGTCCTCGGCCACGTGCTGCTCCAGCCAGCGCTCGACGACGGGCTGCACGACTTCGACGGGTTCCATGCCGCCCTGCCCGGTGTTGTGGATCTCGTGAAAGCCGGCGTAGAACTGATGCGCCGCGTGACGCTGTCCGAAGGGCGAGATCATCGCCGTGTGGAAACCGGCCTTCTGCAACTGCCGCGGGAACGACGTTTCCTCATAGACCGAGCGAAAACCGCGTTCCTGTCCCTGCCGCTTCAGATCGGCGGCGGTGCCCCCGTGGCCGACGACACCCGTCTGGATACCGAAGCGCCCCTGATAGAAGGCGGTACGGGATGGCAGGCAGGGCGCATCGCAGGTGTAGACGTTGCGGCAGCGGACACCCTCGGCGGCGATGGCATCGATCGTTGGGCTCGTCGTGCGATGATAGCCGTAACAGGAAAGATGTCTGGGATTCAGCGCGTCGAGATCCAGATAAAGGATTCGCATGGGTGCCTTTGTTTGGGCCGGAGTGTCTGCCGTTTGCCTGCAGATCAAGGGGACAAACATGGCTTCCGTCAATGCCCCGGCTGTGTGTCGATTTGCCGGCGACGCCAGTCATTGCCGACAATTGTGCGGGACAGCACGAATCTCACTCACAGAAATGGATGCAATGCAACGGATCATCTGGAGCGCCGGGTTGTGGTTGGTACTGTTGTGTGGCGCCGTCGCTGCCGAAGCACCCGCTGGCATGGTGCTGTACTTCGAGTCCGGCGGCGAAGTCTATCTGCTGCTGGCGGAGCACGCTGGCAGCAGTCGGGGCTGGGCCGGCTTCGGCGGCGGACCCCTCACGGGCGAGAGTGTCGTGGAGACGGCGACACGCAAGGCACAGGAAGAGTCCCGTGGCTCTTTCAACAGTGCCGATCTGATGAAGATCATTGGCGATGACATGCCGGTCATGGATGGCGATTTCGCCTCGTACTTCACCCGCGTCCCCTTTGTGCCGGCACCCAGCATCATGCATCACGCCGTGCCGGAGGAGAATGACGCCTATCTCGAGCGCAGCACCTTCGCCTGGATTCCGTATGCCGCCGTGGCGCCGATGCTGGCTGAGGATATCGATCGAAAAAAGAAGTACATGATCGACCCTGCCTTTCTACCCGCCGGCAGCGAGACGCAGTGGTTCTGGCCGATCTGGCTGGGCAACATGCGCAAAGCGGTCGTGACGCAGAGCTTGCCCTGGCAAAAATAGGCGATGAGTGTCTTCGAAGACTTCAGCGCCTGGTACCACGGTTCGCCGCTCGAATTGACGGTGCTGCGGGCAGGCAGCATGGTGACACCCTTCATCGGTGTCGCCAGGGCCTTCTCGCACAAACCGTCGCTGTTGTCCTTCGGTGATACGCCCGACAGCGTGAAGCACAACGGCACCCAACCGGGCGTGCTCTATGCCATCGACGAAGGGATCACCGCCGCAGATCTCGAGATCCTGCCCGGCACGGCCGACACCCACTGGCAGACAACTCGCGATCTGCGCCTTCGGCGCCTCGAACAGGTGCCGATCACTGACCCGCCGCAGTTGACGGAGCCAGAGATCGCGCAGATGTATGCCCAGAACCCTGAGATGAAAACGACGACGGGATTTGTCAGCCGCGGCTAAAAACTCAGGGCAAGTTCCGCGCCGAATCTGCCCCTCTGCACGTCGGCGCTGGACCTGAGGCTCAGCCCATCACCGGCACGTTTCCCGTACTTGAAACGCACGGCGTCTCGCTTGCGTTCGATCGTGCGGATACCGTCGATCCAGTCATGCAGGACCTGCCCGACGATCAGTCCGACGCCGGCAACAACAAGAACACCCCCGCCGCCGCCGCTCATCTTGTGATGGACCCGGCGCAGCCGATAGGTATTGGTGCCGGCCTCTTCCTTGATCGGCACCTTTTCGTATCGCCGCGTCTCGCCACTTTGCCCGACGATGTCGACGATCTCATAGTCTGAGGACTTCCAGGCGTCTTTCTCGTCCATGATCGCAGCACCGACCACGACGGTGGCCGCACCCAGGGCCACCGCCCCGACGTGCATCCACCCTTCCCTGCGGTCACCGGCATAGAAGTGCAGGGACCCGGGGATCGGCACAGCCATGAGGGCAAAGCCGACACTCAGTCTGCGGTTGGCGTCGGCGTACTCCGCCATTGTCATCTCCGCAGGAACGGGCCACAACGGCACTTCATTGAGCATCTCGCCGCCACCGTTGATTTCAGCCACCGCCTCGCCGGCGCCAAACAGCGTGAGTGTGAGACCGAGCGCAGCCAGGGACTTCATCACGTTTGTCACAATGACCTCCTGAATCGTTACACCCTCATGGGGCGATCGTGCGTCGTATGATCATGATTTCCAGGTCCGCTGCCCCCCGTCAGTTCCAGCGCCAGCGCATCTAGCGCGGCCACCGCTCCATCAGCGGCGGGAAATCCGGGAACGCTCCGTGAGGCTCCTGC
>CALFPI010000083.1 GCA_937919035.1 uncultured Gemmatimonadaceae bacterium | reverse complement strand
CCGGCTCCACGACATGGAAGTGCGCTTTGTCACGGTGGAAAGGGCCGGGCACAACGGCAGCAACAGCGTCCTGCTGTGTGCTGGCGACGTGGTTCATGATGATCGAGTGCTGGCCCATCTGCTCGCTGTCGGCCCGGGCCATGCCGTTGTCGGCGAGCATGCCGCCGCCGCCCATCTGTCGGCGGCGAGTCTGCAGATGCACCTTGCCGCCGGACCACAGGCGGAGGCGGCCGCCCTGCCGGGCCTGGTTGCAACACCTCTGCGAGCCCTCGGCAACTATGTCCCGGATCTGCGCTTGACGATGGTGCCCTTCCTCGAGCGCATCGGCGACGCAGATGATCTGCGGCGTGTCGACCATCTGCTCTTTCATCGCACGTTCAAAGGGGTCATCGACGCCGTCGCCCGCTACGGCTACTACCACTTCGTGCGCTACCTCACGCGCTGGCTGAGCCGCACAACCGTGTCACCGAATCTGTTGACGCTGCTGTCGATTGTTGGCGTCTGGGCTGCCATCCCGTGTTTCGCCACCGGACGTCTCGGCTGGGGCCTCCTCAGCGCCTGGCTGGGTGTGATCCTGGACTCGGTGGACGGCAAACTGGCACGCCTCACGATCAATCTCAGCGACGCCATGGGCAGCCTCGAACACGCCGCCGCCATGCCCGGCCTCGGCCTGTGGTTCGTCGCCCTCGGCTGGCACCTGGCCGACGGCCGGCTGCTGTCGGCGAATCCGATGAGTGTCGCCTGCTGGGTGTTGGTCGGCACGTTCCTCGCTGACAAGATCCTGACGGGTGCCTTCAGGAAGGTCTTTGGCTATGAGCTCTTTGACGCCCGCCCGCTGGATGCGGCGTTTCACCTGATCGCGGCGCGCCGTAACATCCATCTGCTGCTGCTCACGGTGGGCGTTGCGGTCGCGCGCGTGGCCCCCGCCTATGAGTGGATGGCGGCGGGCATGGCGGCGAGTTTCGCCTTTCACGCTGCTCGCTTTGCCTGGATCGCCATCACCGGATCACCTCGGGAGGCGGCGTGACATCCACCGCGCCGCGGGTCCTGCTGTTCGGGACGGAGTTTCCGCCGTCGGCGGCGGGAACCGCCGTCTATGCCCGCTGTCTGGCGCTGGCCCTGCACGGCTGCGGCGCCGAGGTCGCCATGCTGACGCAGGCCCCGGCAGGCAAGACCTTCGACGATGCCGATCTTCCCGTAGCGGTAACCCGCATCCCGTACACGGGCAACGTGCCGCTGCGTTATCACCGCAGTCTCGGGGCACTGCGTCAGCAGTTGCAGCGGTTCCAACCCGATTGCCTGTGGACGACCAATGGCATGGCGACGCGGGTCGCGGCGCTGACAACGGGCCTGAACTGTCCCCTCATCACCTGTGCGCGTGGCAGCGACATCCGCACCCGCCTGCCTGCCAGCAACACCTGGCGACACCTGGAGGGTCTGCTGCAGCGTCGCGCGTATGGCCGCTCCGCCGGTATTGCCGCCGCGTGCAACGACCTGCGCAGCTATGCCATCGCTCGGGGCATCGATGGCAGGAAACTCTTTATCAGCCACTCCGCCTTCGACTTCGACCGCCTCGACGGACTCGCAGACGAACTGGCCGACATCCCCCGGGAACCTGCAACCCTGCTGACCGTGGCCCGTCTGACACAGCAGAAACGGGTCGATGTGTTGCTGCGCTCGGTCGCCCTGGCCGCCGGTGATCTCCCTGATCTGCGTTTCGTCATCGTTGGTGACGGCCCCGAACGGTCCCGCCTCGAAGCCCTGGCGCGGGCGCTGCACATCGCCGACCGTGTGCGCTTCACTGGCAGCCTGCAGCCGTTTTCTGTCGACTTGTACGGTGAGTATCGGCGCGCCACGGCCTTCGCCCTGACAAGTGTTGGCGAGGGCCTGGCAAACGTCTTCATCGAAGCGGGCGCCTTCCATCTGCCGAGTCTTGGGAGCAACAGCGGCGGCACGCCCGAAATCCTCACCAACAATGTCACCGGCTATCTGGTGCGTCCCGATGACCCGCAGAACACGGCAACCCGCATCGTGGCGCTGATGAAAGACCCTGACAGAAGTCAGAAAATGGGTGCCGCAGCAAGGCGCTGGGTGGAACAAGAGTTCGGCCTGCGGGCGCTGGGCGAACGTTCTCTGGCGGTGATTCGCGCCGTCATCGCCGGGGATGCTGTGCCACGGCTCGAGACGCACCGATGACCCGAAGCTGGGTCGGTGCCCGCAAAGCCCTGCTGAAACGAACCTGGGGACGCCGGTTGCTGGCGCCGCTGGCTCGGGACCTGCAGCCCCAGCGCTGGATTTTTCTCGTGGGCTGTTACAATTCGGGCACGACGCTGTTGCGCGATCTGCTCGCACGTCATCCGCAGATTGCCGCTCTGCCGTCCGAGGGTGTCCGGCTCACCGACAGTCTGCCGCGGCCGGAGGACTTCGGCTGGCATCGCATGTGGTGTCGCTGCCTGGGCGATATCCGACTGCCCGCCGACGAATCCCAGAGCCAACGGGCGCAACGCATCCGCCGACACTGGTCGCTGGCCGTGCCCGCCGCTGCGACCAATGTGCTGGAAAAGTCGATCGCCAACACGGCACGCCTGCCCTTTCTGCAAGCCCACTTCGCCCCGGCCTACATCATTCATCTGGTGCGCAATGGCTACGCTGTGTCAGCCGGACTCCGACGCAAGGGTGAACCCCGACGTTTTGGTCACCACGAATTCGGTGACACATACCCGATCGAGTTGTGTGCCGAGCAGTGGCGCGTGTCCCTCGAACAGGTCGCGATGGACGCCGCCGGCCTCGAGCACTTGCTGGAGGTACGGTATGAGGATCTGGCCCGGGATGCGGCGGGTGTGCTGGGAAAAATCAGCTCCTTCCTTGGACTGTCGGCGATGGCGCCGGCGGACAGCCGCGGAGAATTCGACATTCACGGCGTCCGGTCGCCGATTCGCGACATGAATGCCGACAGTGTCACCGACCTGTCGACGCAGGATGTTGCTGACATTGAGCGGGTTGCTGGCCCCTTGCTGCAGCGGTATGGATATGCCCGACCCTGACCCGGCCCATCTCTGTGTGGGCGTCGTCGTACCCTCCCTGGCGCCGGCAGCCTGGATCGGGCAGGCCCTGAACAACCTGGCGGCGACGGGCGCCCACATCGTCGTACGTGTCGTGTCCGGTTCCGGGACCGGCGGTCTGCATGGATGGAGTCGTGTGCTGTGTGCTATCGGCGGCGCCCGGATGCTGCCCGACCCGGATGCAGCATGCCCCCTGGCCGATGTGGCGGGTGTGCATGTTGTCGCTGATTTCGTTGACCTGGATGTGGATGTGGTCTTCCATGTCGGCGTTGCCGGCGATACCGCTACGGAAACAGCGCCCATGGGTGTGTGGGAGGTGAGTGTGGGTGGCCGGGATACCGGCTCTGATACCGGCCTGTGGGAAACGCTGCAGGAGGATGGTGCCGTTGATCTGGGACTGCGCCGTGTGGATGCGCCCGGCTGGTTGCGACCCTCTGCATCCCGCGTGCAACGCCTGTCACCGGCGACCACACGGGCCCGCGCCCTGTGGCGGGCGGCGTTGCTGCCGACACGGGCCCTGGGCGACCTGCTCGCCCGACGTGACGCCGGCACACCCACAGGTGCCGTAGCCCCACGCCGTCCCCTGTCAGCCGGCGTTGTACTGAGCGGCAGTACACGACTGGCACGACGCGCCGTGGCGACCGGTGTGCGCCGACAGCTGGCCCGCAACGAATGGTTCGTTGCCTGTGGCATCGACATGGCCGGACCCGTCCCACAGTGGTCGCGGATGACGCCACTGGTTGCCCCCCGGGACCGCTTCTGGGCCGATCCCTTTCCCGTCGTCGACGGTGACCGTGCCTGCATCTTTGTTGAGGAGTGGCCCTACGCGCTGGGCCGCGGCATCCTTGCGGCCCTGGAAATTCAGCGGGACGGGACGTGGCGCCATCTGGGCACCATTCTTGAGCAGCCCTGGCACCTGTCGCATCCTTTCATCTTCCGCTGGCAGAACGAGACCTGGATGATGCCGGAGTCATCCGCGGCCGGCACCCTCGAACTGTACCGCTGCGTTGCCTATCCCTTGCGCTGGCAACATGAATGCACCCTCATGCAGGATGTTCGCATTGTGGATGCAACACTGCATGAAGGTGAGGACCGCTGGTGGCTCTTCGGCAACATCGGCGTCGGGCAGATCTCCACGCACGAGGAACTGCATCTGTTCTTTGCCGATACACCCCTGGGACCATGGATACCCCATCCAGCCAATCCGGTGGTTGCCGACCCGCGCACAGCCAGACCCGCAGGTAAGCTGTTACAGTGGGACGGTCGCTGGTGCCGCCCCGCACAGGACTGTGGCGGGCGCTACGGCTCGGCGCTGTGGATCCACGAGATTGTCGAATGGACGCCGACCCGTTACAGCGAGCGCCCGCGCCAGCGCCTGGAGCCGCAATTGATGGCCGGCGCCAACCGCATGCACACGCTCAACCGCGATGGCTGGTTGACGGTCGTCGATGGCCATCGCGATCGATGGTGGCCGACCTGAACATGGACCCGACAGAATCGTTGCCACCAGAGCGCAGCGTCGACAATGACATGCGGGATCTGGCGGGGGGTGCCCTCGTCGTCTTCATCGGCAAACTTGCCCGCGCCTCCCGGGGTGCCTTTCTGGTCGTCATCACCCTCCTGTGTGGTGACACGGTCCAGGGCCTCTACTCCCTTGGTTGGGCCGTCTCCTCCACGTTGAACAAAGTGGCGCGCTTCGGCCTGCTGCGCAGCGTTGTCTACTATGTCACCGAAGCGCGGGCGCAGCCAGGGGAAGGCCGACAGGACGTGCACGCTGCCCTGGCTGCGGGCCTGTGGATCGCCGTCGCCGCCAGCAGTGTCGTCGTTGTGGGCACGTACATCGCAGCCGATTCCATCGCCGCCTTCTATGACAAACCCATCGGGCAGGCCCTGCGCATCATGGCCTGGACGGCCCCCTTCATAGCCTTGTCCTGGGTCTTTACCTCGGCAACAAGGGCGCTGCGCATTATGCGCTATGAAGTGTATGTGCGCTCTGTCGTCGGCCCCCTCGTGCTGCTTGTGGGTGGTGCCGCCGTTGGCCTGGCCGGGTTCGGCCTTGAGGCGATCGCCTGGGTGCAGTTGTTCATGACTGTTGGTACTCTCGGTCTTTCCGTCGTGTTCTTCCGGCGGCACTTTTCACTCGGCGACACGTTTGCCGCCATGTGGCACAGATCGCCGTGGTGGATCATGGCGCGCTTCAGCCTGCCCGTGATGCTCACCGACATGGTCTATGCCCTGCTCGTGCAACTCGATGTCCTGATGCTGGGGTGGTACGTGGAAGCCTCCACGGTGGCCGTCTACGTGCTGGCTCGACGCCTGGCGAGCATCGTACTGAAGGCGCCGCAGGCGTTCGATGCCATTTTCAGTTCCGTCGTGACCGAACTGTCGGCGCAGAAACGACACGGCGAGTTGGCGACCCGTTTCGTCACGGTCTCCCGTTGGATCCTCACGGTAAATCTGCCGATCGCCGTGTGCCTGCTGCTCGTGGGTGATTCGATGCTGCAGTTGCTGGGCTCCAGCCGGCTCGAGGTGGCGGCCGATCTCGAACTGGCGATTGAGGTGCTGTTCGTACTGGGCGTCGGCATGATGATTCAGAGTGTCTTCGCCGTCGCCGAGCCGCTGCTGGCCATGTCCGGACGCCCGGGGCTCAACTTCGCCAACAACATCGTCTGGCTGGCGGTCAATGCGGGGCTCAACCTGTGGCTCATCGAGCTCTACGGTGCCGTGGGAGCCGCCTTCGGAGCAACTCTGGCCATGCTGCTGATCAACCTGATGCGGATCGTCGAGGTCTATGCCTTCCGCCGGATCATGCCGTTCCATCGGTCGCAGCTGAAACCGCTGTTGGCCGGCGCTGTCGCCGCCGTGCCAACGTGGCTGCTGCTTGACATCGTCACCGATCCTCAGTGGCGGGCCATTCTGTCCTGCGTGGGATTTCTGCCGGCCTACGTGGGGATGCTGATTCTGCTGCGCCCGGAGGCTGAAGACAAGCTCCTGCTGGGGCAGTTCTGGCAAGCGACGAAACATCGATTGGGCCGCTAGGGACCGGCGAGCCGCCGGTATTCAGACGGGGATCTGCAGCGGGGCGCAGGGAACAACAGCGACCCGGCGGGGCGCATCCGGCAGGTAGCCAGCGGCGGCAACGGCGGCCCAGTCCGGCAACAGCACCGCCTGCGGGAACTGCACGGCCCGTTTCCATTCGGGAAAAGACTGCGAACAGATGACCAGTGGCGCCTGTTTGGCCATCACCCGTTTGGCCATCGTGTTCCTGTGGATTGTGCCCCCGCCCTGTCTGTAGGCCCGATAGCTGACATCCGTGTGCTGCGCTTGCCGGCGCAGGCGCATGTGCCCGAGCCTGCGGAACAGCGGCTGTGAGAGCAGGGCGGCCAATGCCGCCGGATAACGCCCCTGCGTGCGCGCCTCACTGATCGTCCCACACAGCATGTTGACCACCGAGGCCTTCTGAAATTCGCTCCACCCGTGATAGGCGATGCCGTCACATGCTGGATCCAGCAGGATCATCTGTGCCTGTGGAAAGAGCTTGCGCGGCCACTGGGACTTGGACACCTGCACGGGATCGGCGTCCAGAGGGTAGCCGTTGACGATGACGATATCGGCATTCTGTCGCAGGTCCTCGGAGATCTCGGTCCGGTAGATCTCGACGG
>CALFPI010000082.1 GCA_937919035.1 uncultured Gemmatimonadaceae bacterium | reverse complement strand
CGATCGTTCGTCGCAGCGTATCGGCCAGTGGTGTGGCCAAAACTCAGAGCAGCCCTGCTGTGAGGTGGTAGAGGCCGACACCGAAGCCCAGGCTGCAGTAGCCGGCAAGCACGGCCAGACCAACGAGCATTGGGAACAACAGGACCATCCAGGGATCCACACGCCCGCCAGGCAGGCTGCGCAGTTCGAGAACGGCGATCGTGGCATCGTGACCAAAGACAGTACCCAAAGAAGCTGTCATCCCGGCGAGCACGAGTTGCACGCGCGTCCACTGCAGCATTGCGTCCATGAGCAGGACCGCCGATATCGCCAGAAGCAGGCAGATCGGCCAACGCAGGTGGCCTCCGAAGCGGGACTGCAGGCGCGTCGCATAGAGGGCTGCCGCGGAGTACGGCCCGAGGACCAGCATGCCACAGCTGATGCCGAGGGCCAGGGTCAGGACAATCTTGGCTTTGGGATCCCACACGGCCACGCCGAAGCCGACGCAGAACAGTAGGCTGAAGGGGGTGCGCGCCGCCTCGAGGCGGTCCAGGAAGCTGGTGACGGGGTCCATTCTATACTGTCTATCGGCGCCAATGCGGCGGCGCCCAGTGCAGACTACCGGTACAGGTCTTCCGCATCGGGGGCGATCCGCTGCGTGATCTTCACGGCCCGTTTGTTGCCCTGCAGGCCGACGCGACCAAAGTACTTGGGGCGGTCACCCACAAAGACGATGGCTGAGTCGCTTGTTGATGTGTCGAGTTTGACGACATCGCCCACCTGCAGGCCCGCGACTTCGTTCAGCGGCAGCGAGCCGCGGGCCACCTCGATCTGGACGGGGATCTTCATATTGCCAAGGGCACGTTGCTGCCGCTCCACGTGCACCGAATCACGGCGCGTGCGGTCCTGGGGCGACGGTGTCAGCCGCGGCAACAGGGGATCGAGAGAGTTCAGTGGGTAGCATAGATGAACGAGGCCCGTTGCGGAGCGGGCATTGGCCTCAAAGGCAACAACGAGAACGCCATCCTGGGGGGCGGCGATCTGGATGAACTCCGGATTTGTTTCGAGGGCGACTTCGGTGACTTCCACCCGGGCAACAGGTTCCCACGTTGCTTCGAGGTCGGTGAAAATACGTGTCGCCAGCTTGCTGACGATATTCATCTCGATGGGCGTCAGCGCCCGGGCGTCACCGGTAAAACCACGTCCCTGGCCTCCGAAGGCGCGGTCGACGACTGCCATGATCAGTTCGTTGCCAAAGGCCAGAATGGCCTGGCCGCCGTGGGGCTCGAGAGTGAAGCTGTAGGCCGTGCACGGATTGGCCAGTGACATTATGAAATCCTGATAGATAATCTGATCGCAGAATGCCAGATCGACATCGATCACCATGCGCATGTTGCTGGAGAGAGTCGCCGAGAACATCCGGGCGAACTGCTCGTGGATGCTCTCCATCCGGCGGCTCTGATCTTTGTTGACTCGTTGCGGCCGACGAAAGTCATAGGACAGCGCAGCCCGGTCAAAGGCGCCGGTTCCCGCAGTAGCTGAGTCGCCGGCAGGAGTAGATTTCGACTCCTTTGCCGCGGCGATGAGCTGGTGCAGTTCCTCGTCTGAGATGTTGTCACCCATATCACCAATATAGCACGGCACGGCGTTCTCGCCCCCTCATCTCAGACAGCAGAAAGCACTGCAGAAATCCGGGGGAGGTGTCGATATGATTTGTATCATGTGGTATCAAGTTATGTAAAGAACACAATCATGGTCCGGCAAGATCAGGAGGAGGTCGAATCCGGGGCCTGGAAGCAACCGGCTGGACGGGATGTCCAGTTGGATAACGAGGGACGGAGAGTCAGTTCCCACGAACCGATGGAGGCCAAGGATGGTCAACAAAGAGAAGTTTCCGTTTGCCGGCGACAATGGCGCCGCTGTGACCGATGCCGTCGAGGACATGCCCTGGACTCCTGCCGTACTCTCAGACAAGGGCTTGTTTCTTCTCCTGCTCTATGACAAGGCGATCTCCTGTATGGATGAGGCTTTGTTGATGATTGAGCGAGGAGATATGATCGGCAAGGGGGATCGCCTGATGCACGCCCAGGAGATCGTCCTGCAATTGTCCGACGCACTCGACAAGAGCACGGGCAGCATCGCCGACAATCTCGAACGCCTGTACCTCTACGTGTACCGGCGCCTTATCGAGGGCAACGTGCGACTCGATCGAAACGCGATCCTGGAAGCCAAAGGGATCATGGCAGATCTGTACGATGCATGGCAGGCAATCATTCTCGGTCAGGACAGTTCGCGACCGGGGGACAGCTGGGAATCCCATGTGGTGACTCGGCTGAGTGCCTGAGCCGCCTCGCGACAGCCGTCGCGCAAACGGGCCGCGTCTCCTTCTGGAGGCGCGGCCCGTTGTCTTGTGGGGACCCGGCGACGAGGTATGGCTGTGGGCCAGAGTGTGGCGAAGGTCCCTTGACGATGGCTGTGCCTGCTGGCAGATTCAGCCGCTCATGGCGGGCAATGTTGCCTGCGCGTGATGGTATAACATCCAATAGATGACAACGCCACTCACCGAGACAAACATCCAGACAGGCCAGACCCAACGTGTCAGGCGTGCATGGCGGTCGAACTGTCCGCGCAGGGCGTAATACAGGGCGGCGAGGATGAATGGCAGCATAAGCGCTGCGAGGATGACGTGTGGCGCCAGGATGACGAAGTAGACGGTTCGAGTCCAATCCTGCAGAGGATATGGCACAGAGCCGACGTTGGCGTGGTAGATGACGTAGGACCCGAGAAACAGAGCCGACGTCACAACCGCGGCGACCATGGCTCGCTGATGCAGTCGGCGATGGCCCTGGCGGATACTGGCAAAGCCGACAATTAGCAGAAGCGTACAAGTGAAGTTCAGTGTGGCATTGACCATGGGCAGATCAGCAACCGACACGTAGTGCCTCCGAGATAAGGATGAGAACTGTGCACGATATCATCGACGCCCACCACCATCTGTGGGACCGGGGCCGGTTCCGCTACAGCTGGTTGCAGCAGGCACCGGCCATCGACCGCGATTACCTGCTGCGGGACTACGAAAGTGTCATCGCCGGTACGGGTGTCGTCCAGTCCGTGCATGTGCAGGCAGAGGTCGATGCGCCGTGGGCGCTGCAGGAGACGAACTGGCTCCTGTCCATGGCAGATGGGGCAGGCCCGGTAACGGCCGTTGTCGGTTGGGCGCCCGTAGACCGGCCTGAGGAACTTGAGGCTTTTCTCAAGGAGCAGGGGGACAATCCGCGTCTCAAGGGCTTCCGGCGTCTGATCCAGAGCGAAGAAGACCCCGGATTCGCCGCACGCGAGGAAGTTGTCCAGGGCGTCAGCCGGCTCGGAGAAGGAGGGTTTTCCTTCGATCTGTGTGTTTACCACCACCAGTTGCCTGCCGTCATCGAATTGGCCCGACAGACACCGGAGACCATGCTGGTGCTCGATCACATCGGCAAGCCGGACATCGGCGGCGGCCAACTCGATCCCTGGCGTCAGCACCTGCGGGAACTGGCGGCGATGGACAACGTCTACTGCAAGCTCTCAGGTATGGCGACGGAAGCGAATATGACTGCGTGGACGGTCGACGAACTGCGTCCCTATGCAGACGTGGTCATAGAGGCATTCGGGTTTTCCAAAGTCATGTTTGGCAGTGACTGGCCCGTGTCGACGCAGGCCGTCGACTACCAGCGTTGGGTGAATACGGTGCTGGAATTGACCGCCGGAGCAAGCGCCGGAGAATTGGATGCTCTGTTGCGGGGGACTGCGACACGTTTTTATCGCCTGGGGTAGCGAGCGGTCGCGCTAGTCGAAGCCCATCTTCTTGCGCTGAATGCGTTTGCGTTTGTCGGCCTCGTCCTTCTCTTCCTTGTTGGCCGTCTCGCGTTTGTTCGTCAGCTCGATGTTCTTCACGCGTTCGTGATATTCGCGAAGCTTGCCCTCGCGCGAGCGCAGAGGATCAACCATGACCGTGAGTTCCTTGACGATCTTCTTCTTCTCGCCCATGCCGTCGCGGATCTTGGTCAGCGCCATATCCAGCTTCTGGATCTTCGGCGCCATCTCGCTGGCGTGTCGGGTGAACATCAGAATCGAGCGCACCGACATGACCAGCGTGCCCACAATAATGATCCCGGCGATCACCTCTGTGCTGAGAAAGTCAAGGAAGTTCATATAGGCAGAGGATAGCGCACGGCTGGGTGCGGGGCAACTGGAAAGGGTACATGAAAACGGGGTTGCAGGCTGACAGGCAGCCTGCAACCCAGGATACTGGAGCCACCCTCCGGAATCGAACCGGAGACCTACTCATTACGAGTGTGTAAAAGGGGGTGTTTGGCGCATTTCATCGAACCCCGACGGACCCCTGCGAATTTCGTATAAACTATTGAAACACAACATTATATGCGTATATATCTGCGGTACATGGCACTTCCATGTGCGTTCGGAGTTTGGGCGCCATTTGGGCGCCGATCGTTGACTGAGTAGGGTTTTGGCGCCATCTTTACACAACACACCCCGACCCAAGCGAGGCGAAGATGGCCCGACCCACGAAGGCTCCTGGCTACGGTCCCGTCCGGCTCCGGAAGGACCGGCGGACCGGCTACTACTACGCCCGCTTCGCGTACCGAGGGAAGCGCGAGCAACTGAAGCTCACCGGCCCTGGTGGCGTCCCGATCACGAAGCTCACCGGCCCCGCCGGCGCCGAGAAGCACGCCCGAGAGCTGGCCGAGTTGCTGGAGGCGGGGAAGTGGTCCAAGGTGCGGAACCGCACCGAGGCCCGCGCCCACACCTTCGCGGATCTCGTGGCCGAGTTCGTGGCGAAGGGGTGTCCCAAGACCCGCAGGCGGGGCGGCTACTGGGCCGAAAGCACCCGGCGGCAGAACCAGTCCACCCTCAACCTGCTGGTGGCCGAGTTGGGGGAGCAGGCCATCGGTGACGTGGACGCGGAGACCATTGATGCCTACCTGGCCCGGCTACGTGACAGCGGCTTGAGCAAGGGCACCCGCAACCGACATCTCGCCATCCTCAAGGTGCTGCTGGGCAAAGCGCAGGAATGGGGCTACACGTCGCATAGCGCTGCAGCCGAGGTCCGCACGGAGAAGGTTGGCCGCAAGCAAGAAGCCCAGGCCGTATCGCGACGAGGAGTTGGGTGCCTTGCTGCCAGCCCTGGAGGACCGCCCCGCGCCATCGCCACCGTCTACTTGGAGACCGGTCTGCGGCGCGGAGAGCTGATGAAACTGGGCTGGGCTGACGTGGACCTGGCAGGCCGCACCCTGACCGTCCGCGACCCCAAGAATGAGGACGACCGCGAGATCCCGCTGTCCGCCGCCGTGCACGCAGTCCTGACCGCACGCTGGCAGGAGTGGGCGGCTGACAGCCAGCGCACGCAGACCGTGGACCCGAAGGTATACGGCCTCCTGGCCGACATCCGTCAGGTACTCGACAGGGCCATGAAGCGGCTACACATCAGCAACCCCCGGATGTTTGACACCGATCGCCGCGGGTGGCTGCGGCCCATTCACTCGTTCCGCGACTACTACGGTACGGCCCTCCGGAACATGGGCGTCGACCTTGATACCCGCGCCGAGCTGATGGGCCACCGTGACTTGCAGATGACGAAGGCATACGGCGAAGCCGCGCCGAACGCGAAGCGGGACGCCATCGCGCGAACCTTCGACAAGTGGACGGGAACGTGACCGCCGTCCCGGTGCCGCCGAGCCGCCGGAACTCTACCTTGTCCATGGG
>CALFPI010000081.1 GCA_937919035.1 uncultured Gemmatimonadaceae bacterium | reverse complement strand
CCCCCATAAAGGTGAACAGGCCGAGGGTGATAAGCGCTGGTCTGGAGAGTGGCAGGATGACGTGCCAGAGGATGCCGAGGGAGCCGCAGCCATCGATGCGCGCGGCGTGCTCCAGTTCAACGGGTATGTTGAGGAAGAACTGCCGCAGCAGGAAAATGCCGAAGGCTCCGGCGAAGGCTGGCAGTACGACGCCGGCTACGGTATCCACCAGGCCCAGTTCCCGGATCACCAGAAAATTGGGGATCAGCAGTACAGCGGGCGGTACCATCATGGTCGCCAGCAGCAGATTGAACAGGACCTCGCGACCACGGAAGTACATGCGCGCAAAGGCGTACGCCGCCAGAACGTTGAAGAACAGCTGCGCACAGGTGATGATCAGAGCGTAGATGGCGCTGTTGGACAGATAGCGCTCCACGTGCCCGTAGCGGATCGCATCGACATAGTTCTGCCACACGGGCCAATCTGCGCCGGGCCAGTCTAGGGCGCTCTCTTCCCCCCGCGCATGGGCCAGCAGTTGTTCGACCTGGTACCGCGGCGGGACCACGCTCTGCCGATCCTCGGCGAATTCGCGGCGGGTCTTGAAAGAGGAGCCCACCATGTAGATGTAGGGGTAGGCCATGATGACGGCGCCCAGGATCATCGCCGTCATCGCCAGCGCCGGCATGCCGAAGGGTCGTCGTCTCAATCGACCACGCTCCGCGAACGAAAGATCCGCATCTGCAGAAACACGAAGAAGGACACCACAACAAACAGCAACCAGGCCAGGGCCGAGGCATACCCCATCTGACCGGCGACGGCGAAGGCATTGATGAAGATGGTATAGGCGATGACCTCGGTACTGCGCTCGGGGCCGCCGAGGGTCATGATGTATACCGAGGTGAAGACCTGGAAGGAACTGATGATTGTCATCACCGTGACGAAGACCAACGTGTTACGCAGCATGGGCACGGTGATATGGCGAAACTGCTGCCAGAGACCGGCACCGTCGACGCGCGCCGCTTCGTACAGATGGGGCGGAATGTCGGCCAGCCCCGCGAGGATGATGACCATGTTGTAGCCGGCTCCGGCCCAGACGCCCAGGGAGGCGAGGGCAGGCAGGGCGGTGTCCGATCGATCGAGTAGCTGGCCCCAGTTGCCGAACAGGTGATAGAAGATCAGGGCGATAACAACCCCCGGAGTGATCGAGGGCAGAAAATACAGGGTCCGGAAAAAGGCCTGCCCTCTCGGTACCCGGCGGCAGAGCATGGCCAGTGGCACAGCGGTGATCAGCACACCGAAGACACTCATGATGACATACAGCACGGTGGTGCGCATGGTGAGCCAGAAATAACTGTCGTCGGCGAACAGGGCACGGCGATAGTTGTCGAGCCCAACAAAACCGGTTGAACCGACGAAGGCATCGAAGTCGTGCAGGCTCGCGTGCAGACTCAGACCCATGCTGACAAAACTGAAGGCGACGGTGATGGCGAAGGCGGGCGCGATGTACCAGTATGGCACCAGCCCCCGGAAGAAACCCGGCCTCACAGTTCCTCTCCCGCCTTGATGCGCCACTGCGCCACATGCCCGTTGTAGCGTCGGAAGACATTGTCGACCTGCTGCGCCGCCTCCTTGAGGGCCGACTCGACGGACGTGTAGGGACCCAGTCCGGCCTTGATATCAGGGTACCGCAGCAGCACCGTCTCGAGAATCGGATTGGCCTTGTGGTCGGTTGCGATGATCTCCGTGTGGCGCAGTTTCTTGCCCACCAGGCAGAGGGCCTCGACGTTGGACTGAAAAGGGTATTGCACCAGCGTCTGCTGCCACTCAGGCGTGTCGTACAGATCCTTACGCGGACTGTTGTAGTGCAGGTACTTGAGACGGAGCAGAGCACCTTCGAGGCTGCAGACGAACTGGATGTAGCGCCAGGCGGCCTCCACGTTGGGACACCGTTGGCTGACGACGAGCATGTTCGCCCAGGTCACCGTACTCTGGCCTGAGCCGAGCGGACCCGGCGGGAAACCGGTCTGGGCGAAGTGTTTCCAGCCGATGGTATTGCGCACGATGTCGATACCCGCCCACGTGCCGGAGACCATACAGGCGACGCGGCCCTCCTGGAACAGGTCGACATCGGAGATCTCGCGCCGGAAGGTCGGGCAGATCCCCTCTTCCCAGTACACTTTCGCCATGAATTCCATCGCGCCAATGCCATTGGCGCTGGCGAACATCGCCCGGGTCCCGTCGGCATCCTGAAAACGTCCGCCGTTGGCCGCCACCCACGGCGAGAACATGCCCATGCCGCCACCGTAGGCGTTGATGACGAAACCAGCCTGGTCGATCGAGCCGTCGGCGTGGTAGGTTGTCAGCTTCCTGGTGATGCGCAGGAAGTGGTCCCAGTCTCGCACCGCGTCGAAACGCATGCGATCGTAGTCCACAGAGCCGTCGGCACGGCGCACGAAGAGATCACGGATCTCCTCGTCCTGTCGGGCGACGGGCTCCAGGAGATCCAGGTTCCACATCAGGCATTGGGATTCGAACATTTGCGGGATGCCGAACACTTTGCCTGAAGAACTGTTGTTGTGACGCCAGGCGGACGCTACAAAGGCATCGCGGGTGATGCGTTCAGCCGGCGGCGCGCTGCGGTTCTGGACCAGCAGGTCATCGAGCGTGCGCAGCATACCACGATGGAAGAGCCCCTCCGCCCAGTACACCGACGACTGGAACAGGTCGGGCGGTGCGTCGCCAACCAGGGCGGTGGACAGCTTCTGCACAT
>CALFPI010000080.1 GCA_937919035.1 uncultured Gemmatimonadaceae bacterium | reverse complement strand
TGCCAGCCTGAGTGTATCGCCGGATCCGGTCGATGGCTTCCTGAATCTGCAGCAGGTAAATGCGGACATCCTTGCTCACAGGGGTCTCGCTTCCCGGAGGATCTGCGGCCGCAGCAAATGGTGCAGATTCTCGTCGATTGCGACATCCACTGGTCGCCCGAGAAGATCACGCAGGTCGGCGACCAACTCCGCCAGGTCCAGGATACTCCGATCGCGATCCAGATCGACGAGCAAGTCGATGTCGCTGTCCGGTCGATCATCACCGCGCGACGCCGAACCGAAGACGCGGATGTTGCGCGCGCCATGGCGGTTGGCGACCTCGAGGATCGGATCGCGCTTGGAGGTAAGCAGTGCGACGGTGTCCATGTGGCCAAAGATACAATCTGAGGTCCACTGCGCATGAAAATCATCAACGACAGCCTCACCCTCTCCGCCACCGACCTGTCCGCCCAGCTCAGACGGACGGGGCCCCAGTGCCGCGGCTATGTAGTCTTTGGTAAGCCATGCAACATGCTGACGTGGTCTCCTCCCGTGGAGAACGCGCCAAGTGCAGTCAGTGCGAGTTTGGCGGCATATCTAGGAGGTGCACTTTCTGGCGTCGCGAAGGATGATCTGCGGGCGCAGGAGGCAAACTCACCGTCATGAGTCACACTGACAACCGTGCCTGGTTCGCCGCCTTTACCACCCAGGACATCCTGGACCAGATCGCTGATCTGCCGGCGGATGGACCGCTTCCACGGCGGACGGTCATCGTCCCACGCACCCGGGTCGCTCACCGGTTGCGCTGTGGTCTGATCGAACGGAATCGACTCGATCTGCTCCCCGGCACGGCATTCGTCACGGTGAAATCCCTGGCGACGGATGTACTTCATGCCGCGGGTGTTGAGTTCCGGGAGGGGGAGAATGAACTACGCTTGTCGAGGCTTCGCGTGTTGTTCCGACAAGGGTTGGATCCGGAGTACTTCGGGCGAACACTGGTCACATCTACTCCTGGATGGGAAGAGGCGCTGACCCGGACGATCGATGACCTGGAGCGAGCGGGTTTGGTCGCTGCCGACCTGTCGGTGCTCGATACACCCGTCGGACGTGGTTTGGCACAGGTGTGGGCGGCATTGGACAAGTCCTCCGATCTATCGATGACACGGGCAGCGCTGGTGTCTCGTGCGGCCGCTGAACTTGAGAAGTCCCCAGCCCTTGCAGCTGATTGGGGCGCGACGCTGGCTGTCGTCTCCGGCTTCGCAGAAGGGGTGGAGGCGCGACTCATCAGAGCCATTCCCGCTGTACGGCTGGTCGTCCGGGCGGGTCGCCCGTTGCGGGAGAGCTTCTCAGCGCGTGTTGAGGCACTGTTCGGAGCGGCTATGGGTGCCGTGGTGGTAGCGACACCCGTAGAGCCCGAGGCGAAGACAGATCTCGCCATTCTTGGCAGGTACCTCTTTGAATCCCCTGAAGTACAGTCATCGGTCAAGCGTCGCCGCGCCGGGCCGGAGCCGGACGGATCGGTGAACCTGGAAGAACACGCGGGTGTGGCTGCTGAGGTTGAGGCGACGGCGGACTGGGTGATCCGCCAGGTGCTGGAACACAAGACGCCGCTGGAGCAGATCGCGGTACTGGTGCCGCGGCTGGATCCGTTGGCCCAATTGGTGCGTGACCGCCTGCAGCGACTGCCGTGGGAGCATGGCGATCCGGTACATGTAGCGGGAAGCTGCGCGCTCACGTCGACCAGCAGCGGCGGGCGGATTCTGACTGTGATCGAAGCATTGCGCTCACATCTGAGTGTGGATGCTGTGGCCGCCGTGTTGCCGCTGTTCCGGGGCGTCGATGAGACCGGCGCCGTACGGATGGTCGCTCACGGTGCGGCGATAGATCTGGCCCAGTCCCTTGGTACGGTGGGTGGGAGTCTGGCCGACCCCAGCGGGGCATTGGAATGGGCGAAACGTCTGGAGCGCCGCGAGACTGCAAACGTCGCACTGCTCGAGAGGAACAGGGATGCTGAGGGGGACGAAGAGCACGCCGGGCTGGCTCGAGGACTGTATGAAACACGGCGGCAACTGCGTGACCTGCGGGTGATTCGACCGGCCCTGGAACAGTTGGTAGCTGTGGCTGCGGCAGTTATCGACCAACGGACGCTCGCTGATATATGGCCCATGCTGAAGCAATGCCTTGGCACATGGGTGTTTGCCGAAGATGAAGCGCGTGCTCTCAATGCGCTGTCCGCTGCTGTAGAACCTGCGTGTGAGGATCCCATGTGCCAGTCCCTGGCTGGCAGTGATGCGCTGGGTTTGATCGCCTCGTCGCTGCTCGGACTGCGATTGCCAGTGGGACGGTTCGGTGATCCAGCCGTCTATGTGGGAACGGTGAGCGGCGCTGTGGGGCTGTCCTTTCAGGCCGTGCGGGTGATCGGCCTGGTGGATGGGAGCATCCCGTCCTCTCCCCAGGAAGACACGGTACTGTCGGACGAGGCCCGATTGCAGGTCGGTGAGGGGCGAGTCACGACCTCGGCGGATGCCGCGCTGCGCTCGCAGCACGAACTGTATCAGGTGGTGGCTGACACCACACGGGAACTGGTGTTGAGCACACCGCGCATGGGACTGAACCGATCCTACCGTGAGCCATCATCGCTGTTCCTGGAAGTCGCCACAGCCCTGGGGCGACCGGCGCAGGATGGCTCAGTAACCCGAGAAGTACCGGACCTGGACGCGATCCGCCACAGCGAGTTCAGACCGTCGCGCGAGCGGGCCCATCGCTACCGGCGGGACCAGCCCATCGGCGATGCGGCGTGGCAGGATCGGGCCGCCGAAGATCGACGGCAGCAGCAAGCACCGGCAATACCTGCGAGTTGGCTCATCGGGGGAGCGCTCGATCTGGAGCGGATGGCATGGCTGCAGACCTGGGATGGCTCCCTGGTGATGGAGGGCATCCTCGGTGATGATGCAGATGGGCCGGCGATCCCGGGTATGGAGCAAAGTCGCCCCCTGTCGGCCTCACGGTGGAAGACCTTGCTGGAATGTCCGCACCACTTCTTCTACGAGAACTTGCTCGGGTGGAAGGAGCCGGCGGGCCCCCTCCCACAACGTGAGTTGAATGCCCTGGCCTACGGTTCTCTCTTCCACAAGGTTCTGGAGGGACTCTTCGGCAGATCCGGAGCCGCGTTCTGGAACAAAGACAAGTCACTGGGGCACTGGCAGACCGAAGCGGCGAAGGTGGCTGCGGCGGCGTTCGACGCAGTGCTGGAGCACTACCCGCTGGCTGGCGACCTGGTACGGCAACAACAGCTCGCACGATTGCTTGGAGAACTCAGGGAGTTCGTGGACTTCATCTGGCGTCAGGATGCCAGTCAGTTCGTGGCGTCGGAACGAGCCTTCGGTTTCGATGAAGACGTCAGCCTTGCAGCAGGAGAGGGGTCCCTCTACGTGCGCGGCTTCATCGATCTGATCCGGACCATCGGCAACAGGACACAGATCTGGGATGTAAAAACGGGAAGGTGTCATCCGAAGCAGGGCAATGAAGTTGGGCCCACACCCACCATCGATGCCCAGATCGCTCTCTATGGTCTGGTGGCCAGGAAGCTGGCCAGGAAATGGGAGCTCAAAGCCGATCTGCAGGTGGCCTATGTCCATACCAACACCCGCGCCGGACGGTTGCGCGCCTTCGACAGCGACTTCGCTGCTCTCGAAGCTGCTGGAAACAGTTGGTTGGCATTGACCGAAGCCCTGATGGCGCAGCGTTCCTTCCCGCGCACCACGAATTCTGCCAACTGCACCTACTGCCCCTTTCTGCCGGTGTGTGGCCCGAAAGCCACGGAGGGATCGGCAGCCCGGCGTGCAGATGCGGATGAGGCAGTGACGGCCTTTGGGGAGATGCAGGCATGAGACCGGTGCCGGTAGACCAGGATCAACGCACCGCCGCCGTGTTCGAGCGCGAGCGCAACGTGGTGATCCAGGCCGGGGCGGGGACCGGCAAGACCAGCACACTGGTGCGCCGCTTGGTACAGCTGGTGGCACCAGAAGAGCATGGCCAGTCTGATGTTGAGCCGCTGTCGATGCGACGGATTGCCGCCATCACCTTCACCCGTAGAGCGGCAGGCGAGTTGAGTCTGCGCATCCGTGAGGAGCTGCTGAAGGGTCTTACCGATCCCGATGTGACAGATCAACGTCGCGATCTGCTACGTGGGGCCCTCGCCGATCTGGACACCGCATATGTGGGCACGATCCACAGCTTCGCCGACCGGTTGCTGCGGATGAAACCCGTCGAATCGCGTCTGAGCCCGAAGTACGAAGTGGTGGAAGATGAACAGGAGTTGTGCGACGAGACCTACCAGCTGTTGCTGCGTGGGGTCGAGCAGCAAACGCTGACCGACTCGCTGGTGGGCAGCGGCGTCGAAAGCATGGCCGACGAAGCGACCCAGACTGTGACAGATGCGCTGCGGGGTGGAATCCTGGCAGAGACACGTGACACGGGCTTTGCACCGCAGCTCGGGTTGGATGCGCTGGTGGCGGGCTTCATCGGACATCGGGATGTGCCACCGGTGCAGATTGACGCGCCTGATCCAGATCTGGAGTCTACGCGGTTCTGCATGCAGGAGTTCATCGACCTCGTCGAGCCTCTTTCCGCCGACAGTGAGATCGGTGCCTGGCTCAAGGACATGTCACGGCGCATGGCTGGGTGGATGACGGAGACCGACCCCATTGTGTTGTTTGGCGAGATCGGACCGAGGTTAAAGAATCGGCAGAGCCAGAGGTCAACGAAGAAGGACGAGTGTGGTGGCGACAAGGATGTGTGGCGCGTATGGAACGCGCTGATAAAGGGAGAGAAGAATCGGGACGCCGGCGACACACCTCTGGCCGAAGATCTGACCGCGGAAGTGCGCACCTGGCTCGGGCGGCGTTTGGTGCGACTGTCACCGGTCGTGATTGCCC
>CALFPI010000079.1 GCA_937919035.1 uncultured Gemmatimonadaceae bacterium | reverse complement strand
TGTCGCCGATCCAGCTGTCGATGACCAACACTACCATGCCTACGCCTGTCGCCTGGCCGAACGTGGCTTCGTCACCTTCGCGCCGCAGAATCCGTACATCGGCGGTGACCGCTACCGCGACATTCAGCGCCTGGCCAATCCTCTCGGCGTTACGCTCTTCAGCGTCATCCTCCGCCAGCACGAACGGATCCTGCAGTGGCTGGGCGGACTGAGCTTTGTCGACGCCGATCGCATCGCCTTCTACGGGCTCAGCTATGGTGGCAAAGCGGCCATGCGAGTACCGGCCCTGTTGTCCGGCTACTGCCTGTCGATCTGCTCCGCCGATTTCAATGAGTGGATCTGGAAGTGTTCGTCGACTCGACACCGATGGTCCTACATGGGCACCGGCGAGTACGACATGCCGGAGTTTAATCTGGGCAACACCTGCAACTATGCCGAGATGAGCTGGCTGATCTTTCCGCGGCCCTTCATGGTCGAGCGCGGCCATCATGATGGTGTCGCGCCCGATGCGTGGGTCGCCTATGAATATGCCCGCACGCGTCGACTCTATGTTCTGCTCGGTCACGGAGACCGGACGGAGATCGAGTTCTTCAACGGGCCACACACGATACATGGCGACGGCACATTCGCCTTCCTGGAGAAACATCTGACATGACCGTCACGAGCCGGAACAAGACGGCCTTCGACAGAGACGGCTTCGTTTTGTTGCGCGGGTATCTGTCGACGGCGGAGGCGGCCGAGGTCAACACCAACGTCGATCGCTTCATCGCCGACGTACTGCCCACAGCACCTGAAACGACGGCTTTCTACGAAGACCGAGAGGAGCCGTCCTCCATCAAGCGGCTGCAGAACATGTATCACCTGGATCCATACTTTCACGAGTTATTTCACAGCCAGCGCATGCAGGGACTGGCTGCGGAACTGCTCGGTGACGGAGCCCGGGGTAAGAACCTGCAGTGGTTTAACAAGCCGGCGCGCATCGGCGGCGTGACCCCGCCCCATCAGGACGGTTTCTATTTCATGCTGGAACCAAACGAGGCCATCACGTTGTGGCTGGCCCTCGATGAGATCGACGAGGAGAACGGCTGCATTCGTTACGTGCCCGGCAGCCATCGTCAGGGCATGCGGCCCCACCAGCGCTCCAACGTTGTCGGTTTCTCCCAGGGACTGCCCGATTACGCCGCCGAGGATCGTGCCGTTGAGGAGCCCATCCGGGCCCGGCCCGGGGATCTGTTCGCCCATCACAGCATGACAATTCACCGCGCCGACGCCAATCCATCGGCCCGACGGCGGGCGGCCCTCGGCTTCGTCTACTTTGCCGAGTCCGCCAGAGAAGACGCCGAGCGAGCCGAGCGCTACCGGCAGGAGCTGTACAAGCAGTGGGAGCAGGAAGGCCGCATCTGAACCGCTGCGAGCATCAGCCGGCGGCGAGCGTCTCCTGCTGCAACTGCTGCAGGGCGCCCTTGAATATCGCCATCGGTTCGCCGATGCAGAGAAAGTGAAACCCTTCCCTGACCATGGTCGGACCGTCACCGATGCGCCACATGGTCTTGTGCACACGTTCCGCCGAGGCACGGATGACGGCGATCGCCGCCAGCAGCGTCGGGTGATCCATCTGTGCCCCTACGCCAAGATCCATCGACAGGTCGTAGGGGCCGATCGCCATGGCCGTGACGATCTCGTGCGCCGCAATCTCGTCGACACGGGCAAGACCGACGCGTGACTCGATCTGTGGCAACACGATGAAGTCATCCTCGACTTCACGCTTCCAGCTTGCATAGCTGAAATCATCGACCCAGTAATTGCCCGGGCCGCCGGGACGACGGTTGCCGCGCGGTGGCATCCAGATGCTGTCACGTACGCGATCCAACTGCGCCACGGACTCCACTGTGGGCAGCAACAGACCGCAGGGTCCACGGTCGATGGCCTTGCGGATGGTTGCCGTCTCGGTGTCGATGGGGCGAATCAGCACCGGAAAGTTCAGCTGCCGACCCAGGGCGCACACGTCCGCCACCAGAGCGTCACCGTGGATGCCATGTTCCTGATCCGCAATCAGATAATCGACCCCCGCCAGTTGCAGAAACTCCAGCAACTGCGGCCACAACAGATCCGTCGCCAGCACACCGGTCGTGATCTGTCCCGCTGCTACCTTGGCACGTAACCGTTTCGCCGCTTCCATCTTCAGTCGCCTTCCACCTGGCGCCGGTACTCATCAAAGGGACCCAGGCCGAGCGTCGCCCGGCGTTCGTCGAGCTTGTCGGGGTCGTCGATGGGCCAGGGCTCGGGTCTGCCGTCGGCCCCCGCGTGGAACTGCGTCCCGTATAGCTGCGGCTTGCCCGCGGCAGCACGGATGCGATCGTCGAGATAGCCGATCAGTCGCTGTCCCACTTCATGCGGTGGACAGGCCTGCATCAACTGCAGGCAGTGCGTCTGGAACTCGGGTTCATTGTCGGCCTCCTGCACGAGCAACCAGGCATCGAATGCCCCGTCGGTGCCGACCATGGTGATCGTCGGCCAGCCAACCTCGGCAACGATCACCTGCATGCGATCCAGGTTGCCACGACAGAGATCCTCATGGGCCTGGCGGCCGCCATTGCCATCAGCAATCCGCCGCTGCGCCTCCTGGTCGGCGGCGACCATTCGACTCAATTCCTGACTCAACTCCGGACGCTGAGGCTCATGGGTGCCTTGCGACATGTGTTATCTCCTTTTGTGGAAGGACGAAGCGTGGTCCGCCGCCGGCATCCTGTCAACCTACCGACCTGGCCGCCGATCCATCCGTCCCCCATCTTTCGGCACCGAACCTTCAACCAGACAAGAGGATCAGGTCATGACACAGACCGCGGACACACTGGGAGTGAGTATGAGCGACCAGGGGCGACTGTCGCTGACCGTAGCCAGTTGGCCGGGGTTCGTCCTGCGCGACCTGTGCGCCGCAGTCCGCCTGGACGGCAGCGACCGCGTGCCGGGCGCCATCACGGTCGAGCGTGACGGTCCCGAAATCTTCGTGCATATGGACTTCGGTCAGGGGATCCGCCTGGTCCTGCACCTCGACCGTCCGACACCTGGGCTTCGTCTGCGCAGCGTGCTGCATAACGATGGACCCGTCGACGTTGAGTTGCAGGACGTGGTCCTGCTTGGGGGTGGCACCATGGCCCTTGGCGTGAACGGCGCCGGTGTCCGCGTTCTCGAGCAGGGCAACTACTGGGGCCACGTGCGCAATCTTGGCACTTCTGCCGCGGCGGCAGCGGCCGCCGACGGCGAAGGGGACGAGTCACAGGCCCGTAGCGTTACCGGCACCTCTGACCATGTCTGGGTCGCCTGGGATCCCGTTGCGCAGAGAGGCCTGCTGGCTGGCTTTCTCACGTCGGAGCGGTGGCAGGGCCGTGTCGAAATCTCTGCCTCTACTGATGGCATCGTGCAGAGCTGGCGACTGGGTTTCGACGGCGCGGATGTGTGCCTGCCAGCGGGCAGCGCCACCAGCCTCGAAGAGGCCGTGCTGAGCATTGGCGATGACCCCTGGCGGCTGTTGGAGGAGTATGGCGACCACGTCGCCGCACGGCACAACACGGTCGTCACCGAGGCCCCCCCCGTCACCTGGTGCAGTTGGTACCCGTACCGTCTCGGTGTCACTCAGGAGCGCGTCCTCGAGACGGCGTGCATCGCAGCGCAGCGACTGCAGCCACTGGGTCTGTCGAAATTGTTGGTCGATCTCGGCTGGCAGGCAGGCAATCTGCCCAGCACGTTTGACGAAAACGAACGCTTCCCCGACGGCCTGCGCTGGCTCGCCGACCGCCTGGAGGAACTCGAACTGGGACTGGGGGTCTGGTCGGCGCCGTACTCGGTGAGCGAGTTCGATCCGCTCGCCAGTGAACATCCCGAGTATCTGATCCAGGATGAGGACGGCACACCAGTGGCCTCCGGGAGCTGGTTTTGGGAACCGCACGGCAAGGTTCACATTCTCGATCTCACCCACCCCGGCGCTCGCGCCTGGCTGCTGGCGCGCCTGGCAAGTCTGGCCGCCCGGGGCGTCACGTACCTCAAGCCGGACTTTATCGGTTGCATCACGAACCCCGCCGCACGCCGGCGACACGACCGCACCATCGCCGCCGGTGGTGGCACGCAGGCAGGCCGTCTCGGGGCGAGCATCATGCAGCAGGCCCTGCCAGGGGCAAGCATCCTCAATTGCGGCGGACCGGAGATGCCAGGCACCGGTGCTCAGCCCCTGCTGTATACCTGCAACGACACGGGCAACACCGGCTTCCTCGCCACCGACTTCCGCCGACGCAACACGCACGCCCTCGCCTGCCACCTGTGGAAGAACAGGCGCTGGGGGATCATCCAGCCCTCGTGCCTGTGCGTCGGCTTGCCCGGCACGCTGGAGGAGGCGCGCCAGAGGGCGACGATCGCCTTCCTCGCCGGTGGTCAGATCGATATCTCCGACACCCTGACGACGTTGCCCGAGGACCGCTGGGCGGTGCTGGCGGCAACGTTGCCATCCCTGGGGCGATCGGCAACACCGGTGGACCTCTTTGAGCCGTTGCCGGCGATGGCCTTTGGCTACGAACAGTCGACACGAGGGCAGGGCGAGCCCGTTGTTGACCTGCCGGATCTGCCCGCCGGTTCCGTGTGGCACCTGCACGTCGATGCCGGTTGGGACAGCTGGGAGCTGGTGGGCCTGTTGGCCTTCCCGGAGGACGTCGATGCGACAGCACCCGGTATCACCCGTTTTGTGGTACCCCTGGAGCGCCTTGGGCTGGCAGCGGATGACGAACGGGTGGGCTTCGAGTTCTGGTCCCGCCAATACCTGGGTTCTGTTCCGGGAGGGCGGCGCAATCGGGGCGGTTACACACATCCCGGAGACTATCAGGACCTGCTGAGCGGGGACGCACCGGGTGCACTGGATGTGTCCTTCCATGGTCCGGCAGCGCGCCTGCTGTGCCTGCGCCGACGCCGGCGACACCCGTGGGTGGCGGGAACCGGTTTTCACCAGAGCTGCGGGACCGAACTGTCGGACGTCTCCTGGGACGAAAGTTCGGCGGTCCTCAGCGGCGTGCTGCAACGCCCACCGGCGGAGACAGGGGTGATCGTGCTGTCGTCAGCGGCACGGGACGTCCGCAGCGTCGAGGTCGACGGTCGTCTGACTCCATGGCACGTCGGTGCCAACGGCAGCATCGTCCTGCCACTGCTCAGTGGCGCTCAATCGACACACTGGAGCGTGACCTTCCAGTAACGGCCGCACTGGTGTGTCTTGACCACCTGACGTACTGTACTCGCGGTACACGCGTGCAGGCAGCAGCTGTCCCCTGGCGCCCGTCTTCTGACACCCGTCTTCTGACACCCGTCTTCTGACACCCGTCTTCTGACACCCGTCTTCTGGCACCCGTCGTTCGGTCATTCACCTGTTGCGGCCTGTACCTGCGGTCGCCTGGAGCCCGCAGCATCTACGGCAAATACCTTTCCTGCCCATGAGTTCTGAACTCGAACCCAAGCTGATCTCGGTCCTGCGCGAAGGTTATTCGTGGGACCGCTTTTCACGCGACCTGACAGCGGGTGTCATCGTTGGCATCGTCGCCCTGCCCCTGGCCATCGCCTTCGCCATTGCCTCCGGTGTCAAGCCGGAGCAGGGCCTGTACACAGCCATCGTTGGCGGCTTCATCATTTCCGCCTTCAGTGGCAGTCGCGTGCAGATCGGTGGGCCGACGGGCGCCTTCATCGTCCTCGTCGCCTCGATCGTCCACGAACATGGCTATGAAGGCCTGGCGGTGGCGACGATCATGGCCGGTGTCCTGCTGCTCATCATGGGACTGGCGCGACTCGGTTCGCTGATTCAGTTCATCCCGTACCCGGTCACTGTCGGCTTCACCGCCGGCATCGCCATCATCATCGCCACCGGCCAGGTGCGCGATTCCCTCGGTCTGCCCATCGATTCGGTCCCGCCCCACTTCCTCGGCGCCTGGAAAGTCTATCTGGGGAGTTTCGGTGGGATCAACCCGTACGCCCTGGCGATCACGCTGGCGACGATGCTCCTCATGCTGTACTGGCGGCATGTATCGGCGCGTATACCCGGTTCCCTCGTCGCCCTCATTGGCGCCACCGTCGCTGTGCAACTTCTGCACCTGCCCGTTGAGACCATCGGCAGTCGCTTCGGGTCCGTCGCCGGCTCCCTGCCGGTACCGCACATTCCTGCTGTGTCCTGGGAGATGCTGCGCCGGCTCTCCTCGCCGGCGCTTGCCATCGCTCTGCTCGGCGGCATCGAGTCTCTGCTCAGTGCCGTGGTGGCCGACGGCATGACCGGACGGCGCCACCGCTCCAACATCGAACTCGTCGCCCAGGGCCTGGCCAACATTGCCACACCCCTCTTCGGCGGCATTCCGGCAACAGGGGCCATCGCCCGTACGGCGACGAATATCCGCAGCGGCGGCGTTACGCCCGTGGCAGGTATGATCCACGCCTGCGTGCTGTTGCTCATTCTCTGGATCGCTGGGGAGTGGGCGGCGCTGATCCCCATGGCCTGCCTGGCGGGCATCCTGCTCATTGTCGCCTGGAACATGAGCGAGTTACACCTGTTCGCCAAAATCGCTGCCAGCACCCGCAGTGACGTGATCGTGCTACTGGCGACGTTCAGCCTCACGGTGCTCGTGGACCTGACCGTGGCGATTCAAGTCGGCTTTGTCCTGGCGGCCTTGCTCTTTCTGCGGCGCATGGCCAACGAGACGACCATCCTTGGCCTCAAAGAAGTCCTCGACGAAAGCGAGACGGACGATCCCGATGCCGTCTACCGCCACGATATTCCCGCGGGCGTCGAAGTGTTCGAAATCAACGGCCCTTTCTTCTTCGGCGCCGTGCACAAGTTCCGCGAGACCATGGCCACCAGCAGCAAGCCGCGCGCCATCATTCTACGTCTGCGTCGGGTCATGGCCCTCGATGCCACCGGACTGCGTGCGCTGGAGGAACTCCTCTTTCAGTGTCGCATCGACGGCACGGAGCTGATCCTGTCCGGCGTACACTCGCAACCTTTGGCCGTCATGCAACGTTCCGGCCTGCTGCTACAGTTGCCGGCGGCGAATGTGCACAGCACCTTTGTCGCCGCTCTGCACCGGGCCGGCGAGGTAACACAAACGCCACACAAGCCATGAGGAAGAACTGATGCAATACACGATCCGACGTGCCCCGATAGCGCTGGGCGAGCCGACAGCTGAACTGAATCCGGCCTTGTGGATGACGGATTGCATCTCTGTGGCGCACTTCCCCTGGGAGGACTCAGGGCATCGACCCAACGTCCGTGCCAGAGTCCTCTGGGACGAACACTGGCTCGCCGTGCGTTTCGATGTCGAGGATCGTTATGTGCGGGCTGTAGCGCAGCAATTCAACGACTCCGTCTGCCTCGACAGTTGCGTCGAATTCTTCGTCGCCCCCGCCGCCGACCCGGTGCAGGACGCATACTTCAATTTCGAGGTCAATTGCGGCGGCACCATCCTGTTGCATCGGTGCGCATCCACCGCCGAGCGCGAGGCAGGCCAGACCAGTCAGAACGTCACGGATGCGGAGGGTGCCACCATTCGCATTGCCCACACGTTGCCGAAAATCGTCGAACCGGAACTCACGGAACCGACGAACTGGGCGGTCGAGTATCATGTGCCCTGGTCGCTTTTTGAGGCCCACTTCGGCGCCGTGAC
>CALFPI010000078.1 GCA_937919035.1 uncultured Gemmatimonadaceae bacterium | reverse complement strand
CGCAGGGTCGAAGGCCTGGCCGGCAACGAAGGCGGGATTCGTCTTGGCGGACATGACGTAGCGGTCACCCATGCCTTGCGCGGCGATCTCAGGATCTGCCCAGGGCGTTATGGAGATCTTGCGGAGGTTGGCGAAACGCTTGCTCAGGATGTCGATCTTCGTGTCCAGGGGCTCGCAGCACCCGTAGTAGAGCAGGCCATAGTCACCGAAGAGATCCTGATTGTACTCGAGGTCGAACTCATCGTGCATTGCCGGCGAGACAGCGGAGAATATCTGCGCCGAGCATCTGCCCCAGACGTCTTCAGGTCCTGGTGTGCCGTCGAAATCGGGGGCCGGCAATTCGCGAGTACAGGCTGGCGTGCAGTGCAACAGGACGGGATTCGTGTGCAGCAGGCCCAGTTCCTGGTACTGGGCAGCGATGGCCGCGCCGATCTCCATGAATCTTCTGGCGGTCTGGTGCATGAAGCCCGGGCGCACGGCCAGATCCAGCAACAGCTTCTCGACGCCGCGGTAGCAGGATATCTGATCCCAGATATTGTACTGGAACACGGTGCCGACGATCTCGATCTTGAGCAGCCCAGCAAACACATCGGCTGCCAGTTCAGCGGCCCTTTCCGTACCCTCCCCGTCATAGGTGATGACGGGCAGTTGCAGCCTGGCCAGATCTTCTTCGGTCTGCAGCTGATCCTCGTACTCGTGGGAGGCGATGTAGGCACCCGTGTCGCCCTTGATCTGGGTGTCCCGCACCTCGATGCCGATGCCGGAAGAGTGGATCTGTCTGGGTATCTGGAAGACAGGCAGAAGGACCTTGTCGACCTGGAAGTGCTGCCATTGGTAGAGGGAACGCCGCAACAGTCCCTCGAGCCACAAGTGCTCCTCGTACTGGCACTGGTTCACGAGGGCAGGATCGTGGATTTCGCCCCATGGAACTTCGTCGATAAGGACCACGGGCCGGATCTGTTCCAGGTTGATCGTCTGGTGATAGCGCTCGACCCGCTCCGCCTGCACGTCCAGGTGCGCGATCTCGCTGTAGCGCTCAGCCAGAGGTCGCAGGATTCTCAGATCTGCATGTACGTTGCCCATTGCCGAATGCCCCTGTGTTGGCGTGGCCGTCTATGGTGTACAAACAGCGATAGCCGTCGCAGGTCAAGTTGCCTGGGTGCGCTCTGGCTCCTGCGTGAATCCCCGGAACGGCCGTCGTGGGGTCGCCATCAGAGCGCTGCACCACGTGTCGCTACACTGAAGCTCAGCAGACACGTGACGCACAAGAGTGGATGGGTTTCATGTTCTGCATTCCGGCAGGAAAGTGGGGTCCTTACTTATTGAACGGACCGGTCAGTTCAATTTCTCAAAGAAAGGTGCTCCTGCCTCGCCATGTCAGAACCATCGCTGCTGCCCAACATCTCGCTTCACCCCTTGCTACTGTGCGCGCTGATCCTGACCCAACGATCTCCTGCGGCGGCCAACGACATGGATGGGAGCGACACTCGCTCAGCCGCTGCTTTCCGCGTGTCGGAAGACGCCCCCCCGTATCGACGGGCGCCTGGACGATCCGATCTGGCGCCAGGTGACGACGTACGAACACTTCGTGCAGAGCGACCCGACCGAGGGTGTTGCAGGCTCCGAGCGTACGGTGTTCCAGGTTGCCTATGATGAGGAAGCTCTGTACGTGGGTGTGCGCAGCTTCGATCACAACCCGGATGGGATCGTTTCACGCCTGACGGCGTCTACTCGGCGGATCGTGAGCGGGACCGCTCGTGATAATGAGGCCCTGAATTTTCTATACTTTGACGGTCGCAAATTCAGGATAGCCCCCATGGCGACCAGAACGGAAGCAAGTTCCATAACCCAACGAGGCTGACAGTGAACACGGTAGATGCGATCTACGGTCGACGTTCGATCAAGCACTACGACAAGGCCCACTCACTCACCGATGCCGAAGAGCATCGACTGCTTGAGGCCGCCACGCAGGCTCCGAGCAGCTTCAACATCCAGCACTGGCGTCTGGTCATGCTCCGTGATCCGGATCTGCGGCACCGCATACGAGTCGACTACGCCGGTGGACAGGCACAGGTTACGGATGCCTCCCTCCTCGTACTGTTCACCGCCGACACCAAAGCCTGGCACAAAAGTCCGGAAAGGTACTGGCGGGGGGCGCCCGACGACGTCCGCGAGCAGATGTCGAAGGGCATGGTGCGGTTCCATCAGAACCGGGACGCCCGGTTCCAGCGCGACGAGGCGCAGCGCTCCATCGGCATGGCGATGCAGACTCTCATGCTGGCTGCCCATGATCTCGGCTACCAGTCCTGCCCCATGATTGGATTCGATGCCGATGCCGTTGCCCGACTGATTTGCCTGCCGGAGGATCACGTGATGGGAGCGATGGTGGCCATCGGGAAGGGCATTGACGAGCCGCCCTGGCCTAGACCGCAACGCCTGTCGATCGATGAGATCTCGCTCGACAACTCCTTCGCGTGAGAGACACCCTACCGTCGGACGCCGAGGCCTGCAGTTCGAGACATCGGCAGATCCTCAGAGGACCATCGCTTCAACCGGGATGAGGCCCACCTGCGAACAGAGCAGTCTGGCTGACATGCGCAGGGTCTTCCTCGACACGAACATCATTGTGTACGCGAACGATGGTCGAGACTCGAAAAAGCAGCAGCGTGCCATCGAGGTCGTATCGAAGGCCATGCGTACAGCGACGGGCGTGATATCGCCCGCCTGCGTTGATGGTGGCGTCTGACGACGGGGTCTGTGACATCGCCGGTGGCCAGGGCGATCCAGCCGGTATGGTTATCGGGTCGAACGGGACCGCCGGCGTCGATCCCATCGCTCCAGCGCCAACATCCTTTGCCTCAGAGATTGACGATGTATACTGTTGATGTATACATCGACCTTATACATCGCGAGGCGGACAATGGTGCGAACCCAGATCTATCTCACAGAAGAACAGCAGCGAACCCTGCGGGAACTGGCGGGTCGGACCGGGCGCAAGCAGAGCGAGCTCATCCGAGAGGCCATCGACCAGTATGTGACTCGCGGGGCGAGCCTCGACTACGGTGATCTCATCCAGCACGGTGTCGGGCTCTGGCGCGATCGAGCGGATCTCCCCGACTTCGACAGCCTGCGCGGCGAGTTCGATCGGTACTCGCATGGCTGAGCCACTGCTGGTCGACACGGACATACTCATCGACTGTCTGCGAGGCCGCAGTCAGGCCCTGAGCTTCCTGCAGGACCAGGACGCGCGACCCTTTGTCTGCGCCGCGTCCGTCGCTGAATTGTACGCAGGCGTTCGAGACGAAGAGCGCGGCGATCTGCAGGCCTTCCTGTCAGCCTTTCGAATCGTGTCTGTGTCTGAGGAGATCGCCCGTGCCGGCGGGCTGTACCGACGAGACTGTGGACCGGTCCACGGGACCGGCCTGGTGGACGGTATCATCGCGGCGGCAGCGGCCAGTGTCGACGCCCGGCTGGCGACGCTCAACCGGCGACATTACCCCATGCTGGGTCAGGTACTGGTGCCCTATTAGGCTCGTCCCTCTCACAGTTCCGGCGCGAAGGACCTGACATAGGGCCACGCAAAATCTGGGTCCTTCCCCACATTGCGATCCTCAAGGCAGACAGCGTCGTGATGATTGCGGAAGTCGGCGAGCTTTCCAGGGTCGAGAAAGGGGTCCTGCGTATTCTGCCGCCATGCCAACAGATGATCCGCAAGCCCGGCGCGGATACCGGCCATGGCCGGGTCTTCGGCGAGGTCGTGCCATTCGTACGGGTCGGTGTGGAGGTCGTACAGCTCGAACTCCGGCGGGTGCCGCCAGCGGCGATAGGTTTCGCGCACATGGTGCGGCGCCGCATCGATCTCGGCTTGTGTGCAGCCCATCTCGATACGCTGCCACTGCGTGTAGTAGCGCTCCGTGGGGTTGGGCTCTCCGCTCAGCAGGTTGTGCACGAGTTTGTAGCGATCGTCGCGAACGGTACGGGATGGGTAGAACAGACCCCCATCGAGCTTCAAGGCGTGGCTCACGTTCCATTCTGCGAAGAGGTGCGTCCGCCATTGTGCCGCCGAGCCACCATCGAGGCAGGGCCGCAGCGACACACCCGATCGGTGCGTGGGCGGCTCGAGGCCCGCAGCGTCGAGAATCGTCGGCAGTACATCAACCTGTGATGACAGCGGATCGGCCACCGTGCCTGGCGTGGAGACGCCGGGCCAACGAATGATCAATGGGGCTCGGAGAGCCAGTTCGGTAACGCAGCACTTGCCGCGGGAGAACTGCGGGCCGTGGTCGCTCACGTAGATAACCAGCGTCTCGTCGGCCTTTCCGGAGGCGTCGAGTTCGGCGAGCAGTTGCCCGATGCCACTGTCCAATCGTGAGACGCAGTTGTAGTAGTCGGCAGTGTGCTCGCGCAGCCGCGGCGAATCACAGCCAACGGCGGCAGGTACGCGCACATCGCTGGCAGTCAACGGGACACACGGCAGTCCTGCTTCCTGTGGCAACCACGGAAGATGGGCGTCCGCGTAGCAGACCATCAGAAAGAACGGCTCATCGCCGCCGTTGATGAAGGCACCCGCTTCACGGGCGACCTCGGCCACGTCACGGCTGCCGAAGCTGTTGGCTGCCGGACTGGTCCAGACGTGATCGAAGGCGAAGGCCGATTCAGGCAGCACGTGCAGCTTGCCGAGGCGACCGCTACGGTAGCCGGCCTGCTTCAGGAGCGTGGGAATGCTCGGCCATTGTCGGTACATGGAAAACTTGTGACTCGCCAGGCCGATCTGTCCGCACTCGTGTGGGTACAGGCCGGTCAGGATGCTGGCACGCCCAGGTGAACAAACCGACTGGGTAACGTAGGCCCTGGTGAAACGACATCCATCCGACGCCAGCCGGTCAATATGTGGAGTCCGAACGTTGGGATCACCGTAACAGGAGAGTTCGAGTCCGGTATCTTCGGGGAGGATGAGCAGGATGTTGGGTGGCATGGCTTATGGACCTTTCAGCGACGAGTTTCAGCGCCGGCGCCGACCGCCCTCTGCGGTCATCTGTGTCTGCTCAGTACAGGGTGAAGTTGCGCTCGCTGCCAAGCTCGCTGAATGCCACGTCTGTGGAGCCCTTGTCATTGCGAAAGACATGGGCCGCCTGGGGTGATGTGATGACGACATCGCCACGTTTGTTGCCCGCGATGTTTGCCGGCACGAGGGCACGCTCGTGGGGTTGTTCGGCAGGAAACCCTTTCTCTGGCAACTGCAGTGTGAAGATGCGCTCACCCTGCCCGGAGTAGATGCCACAGCTGTCGCCGACGAAGATCTCGTCCAATCCGTCGCCATCCCAATCCAGCAACACGTGGTGCCGCGCATAGTCCGTCAGCAGCCGGCCCAGGTGCTCACCTTCGCCACTGAAGACGCAGACGGGTCCGGCGTCGGCGACATGGTCGATGTCGACGACCAGTTGGGGATCGGTGCTGCCCGGCAGTACCCGACCCACATCGACGGACTCGAAGTGTTCTCCAGTGATTTCCCAGATCACCTGGCCGTCACCGTTGAGCATGACGATGGCGTTGGCGCCGCAGCAGGTCATCACAAGCTGCACATCCGCCGGCTTCGTGCCGGGGCGGTAGACGCGGCAGCAATCCAGGTGACCCCTGCCGATGTCGACGGCCTCTGAGCTGTAGACCCAGCGAAGGTCGCCGTCCGGATTGAGCAGGGCGTATCCGGCCATGATCTCATCGCGGCCATCGTTGTCGATATCCACGACCAGGGGCTGGTGGGCCGTCTTGTAGCCACCGGGTTCCTTCACATGCCAGAGCAAATCGCCCTGCTGGTTGTAGGCGTAGATGTTCCAGTAACGATCCTTGACCAGCACATCACCTGGGCGCCCCTTACCGGACAGATCGCAGAAGACGAGGCAGTCGGTGGCCTCTTCTGGTATGGGAAAACGGCGCCGTTCCTGGCCCGTGGCACCATCGAGTTCGACCAGCTCGCCCTGCGCGCAGAGGATGACTTCCTGACAGCCGTCGCCATCCCAATCGTGAATCTGGCAGGCCACATCGTGGTGCCATGTGCGTCGACCCAGATTCGGTGCACCCCAGCGCCACAAGAGCGACCCGTCCAGTCGCTGGGCAGCAACGGCGCTGGTGTAGTGGATGTCCGCGTCGTTGACGTTCTGGGCGCTGATGATCTCGACTTCACCGTCGCCATCGACATCTCCTGCGACGACCCACTGGCCGCCGCATTCTGCGTCGAGCCGTATGCTCTTCCAGGGATGGAGGGCAGGGGCGGTCTGCGGAGACTGGCTGTTGTCCAGCGTCAGAAACGACACACTTCACCTTGCTCACGCCCCGGGCTCTGCACTCTGAACTCGCCTCGGTATGGGGTGTTGCCTTTGTCATCCACCGTAAATCCCCACTGGGCGACTGCCTCCTGGCCGGTGGGAAAGGTGTCGCCGTTGCGTGTGAGCTGGGATCGGAGTTCGGCCTCGAGGGCAGCACGCTGACCAGCATACTCAGGGTCATCGATCAGGTTCGTCAGCTGACAGGGGTCGGCGTGATTGTCGTACAGCAGCCAGGGACCGGCCGAATCGCGGACGTAGGAATAGCGAGCCGTCCGTACACCCCGGTAGGCCTTGAAGTCATCCGCCCCGAAGGGAGCGACGGACATGAAGAGCGCGGCACGCTCCGGCTCGCCGTCGCCGCCTCTGCAGAGCCGCGAAAGATCCTCACCTTCGATCGTGTCGGGTATGGCAACGCCTGCCAGTGCCAGCAAGCTTGGCAGGATGTCCGGTGTATTGAGCGGCGTCTGCACCGTGCGACCCGTGTCGTGGATGGCCGGGTAATGCAGCAGGAAGGGCACCCGCACGGACTCATCCCAGGGCACCTGCTTTCGCCAGGGCCGCTTGCCCTGGGAGCCGAACATGTCGCCGTGGTCGGAGGCGAAAACGAAGATGGTATTCTCCTCTTCGCCGCTTTCCACAAGCGTCTGATACAGAGCTCCGACACAACTGTCGATCGCCGTGCAGTGGGCGTAGTATCCCTGCAACTCCTCGCGAGCCTTGGCGGCCATCTCCTCAGGTACATTGCACCTCAGTTCGATCCCATCAGCGGGATAGAGGGCGGCCAGTTCCTCCGGCGCGTTGTTGTGGGGAAAGTGCGGGCCGCCATAACCGATGAACAGGAGAAATGGCTTCTCAGCACCTGCGTGCTCCCGGATGTAGGCCTTGGCATCCTCCGTCTGGGGATAGGCGTCATACCCCTCCCACTTGCGTTTGGTGGGATCATCACCGGCGTAGTAGTACGACTCGTTATAGTCATGGGTGCACTCCAGCACCTTCCAGTAGTCAAAGCCCTGGCGACGCTCAGGCGGGATGTAGGCGTCGCGCCCATGCCCGTCGAGATGCCACTTGCCGATGTAGCCGGTCTCGTAGCCGGCACTCTTGAAGATCTCCGCCATGCAGAGTTCTTCGCTCGGCAGGTAGAGATCGTTCAGGAACATTCCTGTGCTGGTGGGATAACGCCCCGTCAGCAGCGCTGCACGGTGCGGTGTGCAGACGGGGCAGACCGAAACCGTGTTGACGAAGTTGACGCTCCGCGCCGCGAGTGCATCAATGTTGGGCGTCTTCACATTGGGATCACCAGCATAGCCAAATGCCTGAGCCCGCCACTGGTCCGCCAGGACATACACGATGTTGGGCTTGCCGGGACCGGTCTGCGTATCTGAGCCGTCATTCGAAGCCACGGTTGCGCTCTCCGTACACGAGGGAAGGACATTTGCGGCACAATATAGGTTGAGCAGCGTCGTACTAGTGTTGACAGTTCAACGTCCCGATTGATGGATCTGGCCATGGCTTCTCCTTACAGTTGCTCCAATCATGATACTTGTGGCGAGTATTGTCACACACTCTGATCCCGTCCCCGTTGAAGTGCCGGCCGCGTGACTTCCCGAAAGGGGCCATTGGTGTCACATTGCTGACCCGCACCCGCCCTCAAGTAACCACCTGGAAGCAGAGCCAGAAATGAGCGATACGAACGCCCCCGCGCCAAACACCTTCTTCATCGAAGTCTCCGGCTCGGGCCTCGCCGAATGCGATGGACTCTACGTCCCCTCGACAGCGCCGCCCACTGAATCCGAATCTGGAACCGTATCCAGCCCTGGTTACTGGAACGGCAGGATGGCGTGGGACCGAGCCGACGGAAAATCGGCGAGAAGCCCGGCACTCTCGTACTCCAGCAGTTACTCATCCTGGCGGATCTGTCGTCTCGACGGGCATCTTGCCTACGACGCGACCTTCGACGTGGATATGCCGCCGACGGACCGGGAATGGCACGTCTACAAGAAGGGGGTCGCACCTGCACCCAAGGTCGTGATTCATCATTACGACCCGAGACAGCCTTGCCCTGCGCCGAACGTAATCTTCGTGCTGGGTGGCCCAGGGGCAGGAAAGGGCACGATGTGCGAACTGGCGGAGTCGCAGTTGGGTTGGACGCACCTGTCCATGGGAGATCTGCTCAGAGCCGAGCAAGCCAAGGGCGGCGAGACGGCGGCTGTCATCGACCAGTTCATCACGGCCGGGCAGTTGGTGCCGAACGAGATCATGGTGCGGTTGCTCAAGGACTCGATGGAGTGGATCACCCGGACAACGGGCAAGAACAATTTCCTGCTGGACGGATTCCCGCGCTCGTTGAACAACATGGAAGGCTGGCACGAGGTCTTCGGCCGGGAAGCTGAGCTCCCGAAGATGTTGTACTTCGAGTGCCCCTATCCGGTGCTCGAACAGCGCATTCTGGGTCGGGCGAAGTACTCGGGCAGAAGCGACGACAACGTGGACAGCATGAAATCGAGGTTCGACACCTTCAAGGCCCAGACGCTTCCTACCGTTGAGTTCTTCAAGGGTGAGGGCAAGTGCATCGAGGTAGATACCAGCCAGGACAGGCAGAGGGTCTACGCTCTGGTTGTCGAGCAGCTCGCCGAGTTCACACACGAGGAAGTGGCGGCCAGGCCGCTTACCGAACGCGCAGAGATTCTTCTTGGCCTACGGCCCTGGCCGAAGGAAGAGAAACAGCTTTGAGGCCGCCGTGATTCGTCGCCATCAACGTTCACACCGCCCACCCACATGGTGTCCATCCAAGAACGGCATATAGTTGAAATAACTGAAGAAACCTGCTGGGCGGGAACGAAACCTCCAGTGCGCTGTGATCCAATGTTATCTCATACCACTGATTTTCCAGGCAACCACAGACAAGACCGGAGGGGGAACGCGCCAAAAACGTACAGGCCAAGCCGCGGCCAGGTACGTCCCGATGATCGCTTTCGTACGCCCTAGCGGAACGCCCCGTCACCACAACCGAAGAGGCCTCATGGATCCCAGCCAGCTGTATCGCGATCTCGGATGTATTCCCGTCATCAATGCTGCCGGCAACCAGACCGTCATCGGTGGCTCTCGACTGTCACCGGCCGTGCAGCAGGCCATGATCGACGCCAACCGGCACTACGTCGACATGAAGGAACTCCAGCTGCGAACCGGTGAGATCATCGCCGACCTGGTGGGCGCCGAAGCCGCTTTCGTCACCCCTGGTTGTGGTGCCGCCCTGGCATTGTCGGCGGCGGCGTGTATGTCGGTGGGCAACCCCGCCCGCATGGAGCAGTTGCCTGACACCACGGGTATCCCCAACGATTTCCTGTTCCAGGCCCGGCAGCACTACCACTACGAGCGCTGCCTGACGATTTTCGGCGGCAACCTGCGTCTGGTGGGGGACAGCGACGGCACGACGGCCGCTCAACTGGAAGCGGCGATCGGTGACAACACGGCGGGCATCCACTACTTCGCCTCCGGCGACGAGGATTCGAGCATCCTGGAGCTGGAGGAACTGGTGGCGATCGGCGACCGCCACGGTATCCCGGTGATCGTCGACGCCGCCTATCAAGTGTTCCCACTGGACCGTTTCGCCTACTACACGCAGTCGGGGGCGAGTTTCGTCGGTTTCGGCACCAAGTACCTCGGTGCCTGCAATTCGACGGGGATCCTCGCCGGCAAGAAGGAACTCATCGAAGCGGCCTTCATGCACAGTTTCATCGGCTTCGAAACGGGCGGCTATGAAACCCTCGGCCGGCCCCTGAAGGTGGATCGCCAGGAAGTTGTCGCTGTTGTTGTTGCCCTGAAGGAGTGGCTCGCACTCGATCACGACGCCCGTATCGCCGAGCACTGGGTCAGGGCAGAAAAGATCATCACTGCGCTGAGTGCGCTCCCACACGTGCAGGCTCAGCGCCATGTCGAGGACAACAGCCTCAGCAACGGTGTCATGCTGACGCTCGACACCGACGCTCTCGGCAAGACGGCGGCTGATGTCGTGCAGAGGCTGAAGGCCGGTGACCCCAGCATCTGGACCAAGGGTCAGGCGAATCGGCTGCGCATCGCCGTCGCCCACCTCGTCGACGACGAAATCGACATCGTCATCGACCGTGTAAGGGCTGCGATCAGCTGAGAGGATTCAGCAGCTCTGGCGCAGTTGCCAGCAACGACCAGGATGGTCGACGCGGCCAGGGGTTGACGCCCTTGATATGATTGATCGCAAACTGACCTCTGCCCGGCATAGGGAATGAATGGATCGAACCACAATCTCAGGTTGCCGAGACCATCTTTGTCAGCCTGGCGACCGAAGCCTCGCATCGGCCGCCTGCCCGAGGGGGCGAAATCCGAAGTCCTTGGCTCGTTCCCACACGGTAGCTGCAGATTGACGGTTCTTCTGTTGATCGGGGACTCGGCCGCTTCTGCGCCCCAGGCATGTCGGGCTGCTAGGGCCGGCTCATCTCGAAGGCGCTCCGCGCGTAGCCGTTGCGCTCAAGGATGACGAAGACCTCGTTGAGGGCATCGTCCGCCAGCGTCGGCGTCCGCGCCAGCACCCAGCCGTAGCCGCGGTCGGGGTGGCCGACGATCGCCCAGCGGTAGTCCTCGTCCAATCCGATCACCCAGTAGTCGCCCCAGAACGGCCGCCAGCCGAAGAAGCTCACGAAGCTCACCTGCAGCTTCGCGCGGCTCATCAGGTCAACGATTCTGGCCACACCCCGGGCTTCGTCGACGCCGCCGTCCTCGACACCACAGTGGTTCACGACGTCGATGTCGCCGTCCTGGCGCAGGGAGTAGGTGGCTGTTGTGCCGCGCACACACTGCCGCTGGAAGCGGTTGGGGATCCTGGCGATCTCGTGCCAGACGCCAGCGTAGCGCGCCAGATCCACGGCGCGTACCGTGGTGACAGCGGGCCTCTCGACGGCGGCGGCGGCGCACGCTGTCAGGCTCACCGTGAACAGGAGGGGCAGGAGACGGAGGTGATGATTCACGACCATAGGATAGCCGTCGCGCCATAGCGGGGCCAGACCCGCGTTGGTGCATGGCTCGGTTCACGAGAATGCATTTCGACCACCGACCCCGAGGCCACGATGGGCCGGATCGAGCAAGTCAACCCCAAGCTCAACTCTGTCATACACAGGCTATATGACCAGGCCTCTGAGACGGCCACCGACTGGACTTCTCAGATACAGGCCGGCACAGCGGGCGATGCGGTGTTCTGCGGCGTTCCCTTTGTGGAAGGATGTCGAGCTGTCACTGGATATGTCTCCAAGCTGGATAGCGAACTGGTCAGGCGTCAGAAGGCCAGCGGCCTCGTCATTGTCGGCAAGACCAATACGTCGGAATTCGGGGCAATGCCCACTACGGAGCCCCTTCTGTATGGCCCGACAGTGAATCCATGGAATCCCTCGCTTACTCCAGCGGGGGCAAGTGGGGGATCTGCTGCGGCGGTTGCCGCCAGAGTCGTACCGATGGCTCACGGGAATGATGGTGGCGGATCAATTCGGACACCCGCATCGTGTTGTGGGATCTTCGGCCTCGAGCCAAGTCGGGGGCGCAATCCGTTGGGCCCCCTCTGCGGAGACATCGGCAGCGGCATTGTGCAGGAACAAGGTCTCACCCTGACTGTCCGTGACTCGGCAGCTCTCCTGGATGCGACGTCCGGGCCGGATATTGGCGATCCGTACTTCGCACCACCGAAGGAGCGTCCATTCCTGGAGGAGGTAGCTCGGGATGTTGGGTGTCTCAGGATCGGCTTCCTCAACGCAGTCCCAGAGGGCTGGCAGGACATAGCAGAATTCGCACCGGCCTGTGCAGATGCAGTGCGCGATGCAGCGCAGCTGTGTGACCGACTGGGCCACAATGTGGAAGAGATCTCCCCGTCGGCGTTGTCCCACCCGGGCATCGCAGATGCCTTCAGATGCGTATTCAACTGCTACATAGGTCAGGCGGTGGCGAACTGGGAGAGAGAGCTAGGGAAGCAGATTCGCGAAGATGAGCTGGAACCGCTGACCTGGGCCAGTTATCAGACGGCCCGCAAGATTCCGGGTCCCGAGTATGTGGTCGCTGTCGAGGAGATCCAGCGATGCACCAGGAAGATCGCCCGATGGTATCACGATGGCGGCTACGACCTTCTGCTGTCCCCCGACAATGCGGATTCCACCAACGGAACTCGGCGACCTGCGATGGCCTCCGGAGGACCCCGACAGATGGCTGATACAGGTCAAGTCATACGGCGCCTTCACACGCATGCAGAACATGACTGGTCAACCCGCTATGTCTGTACCGTTGCATTGGACCACTGGTGGCACGCCAATCGGGGTGCACTTCGCAGCGCGCCTTGGCGACGAGGCTACCCTCTTCAGACTGGGATCACAGTTGGAGCAGGTCAGGCCTTGGGCAGAGAGGACGCCAACGGTGATGCCACCCGCGGGTGATTTGTGCCAATGGCATCCGTGAGGTCGTCCGTAGCAGGAGGTCGGGAGGATGAGGAGTGGGAGCATGGCAGGCTGCAATTGGTTGCCATGCTGCGCGTCGTCGTTCGCGTTGACGGAAGGGTTCGTGTGGGACTCATCCGGTCTACGGCGACTCATGACTCCAGGTCCTTCCGTGTGTGGGCGGAGTCCAGCGTAACACAGTGTCCGAATTCTGGGGACCACCTGTGGCCCTGACGAGGATTTCCAAGCGAACTACACCCGCTACGCAACTGGCCTTGGAGCAGGTGTCTACCTCGGCGGCAGGCTTGCAGGTCAAGCCGCTTTATTGGCGTTCTATTGGCGCCCTATTGGCGTCCGCTGATAGAATCACCAATATCACCAATAGTCCTCGAGAAAGGTCGCCCCCACCTCGTAGGCGATCGCGGCGGCAGACAGGAGCCGAAGTTGGCCGAATCTGTCAGGTAACTTGTGGTTTTTTAAGCCAATTAGGGAGTTGTCGTTGGTCTGATGGCGGTTGCCCTTCGCGCGGTGGACGCCCGCCGCTCGCTGTGTCCCGTGCATGGCACAATGTTTGCATTCTTTGGAGGCGACCCTGCGTACCTCCGATCCGGGTCGCCCAAACGGGTTGCCAACTCGGTCGGTGGTTTTGCAGAACTAATGATTGTGATAGGGGAGAGACCATGCGGATCCTCAATGCAGTGGCCATCACGGGCGGCGTCGCCCTCGTTGGCTCGTTCTACTTCGTAGGTTCGGCTGATGCAGGCAAGGGCCCGGCGCCGAAGGCCAACATCTGCCACTTCGATGGCGACACAGAGACGTTCTCCCTGATTAACATCAGCAGCAACGCCCTGAACGCGCACCTCGACAACCACGGCGACGTCTACCCTGGCGCCTGGTACGTCGATGGGGACGGCGACGGCTTCGGTGCCGGCGGCAGTGACGCGGTTTCGTGCCCGGGGGCCGGGCTCATCGACAACAACGGCGACACGGACGACGCTGACGCGTCGGTCAATCCCAACGCGCCGGAGGTCTGCGGCGATGGCATAGACAACGACAGCGACGGCAGCATCGACGAGGACTGCGCGCCGACCTCGAACTGCCCAGTCTACGGGGGCACCGACTGCTATTGGTTGGGCTTTAACGGCTCCGTCGGCGAATGGTGCTGGGAGCCTGCAACCTGGGCATCGAGCGAGAGCCAGTGCAAGAACCTCGACTCGTGCAGCCAGTCGGGCGGCGGCGCATCTGGCGGCGGTTGCTACAAGTGGTCGCCTTCCTCCGAGGGGCCCGGGTCCTGGAACTGATCATCCCCCGTACGACCTGACGGTCTGCTGACAGCGAGCCGTCGAGTCTGGCTGAGAGCGCTCGGTAGCATCTGGAGGGCCCGTCCTGAGAGCAATCAGGATGGGCCCTTAGTCGTAGGCATCGGTGTGTGCTGACTCATAGCCGGGCCAGACCGGCATTGGTCCTGATCCCTGTGCTGTCGATGAGCAGATGTATCGCTTGATTGGTCGTGCATCTGTGAATTGCGATCTCACCAAGCTTCTGCAGACACCGTGATCGCGTCGGGTGGCAACTGATGGCCTTGGCGTCTGGCTCGTTCTGCTCAAGTCTGGTTCGTCTCAACAAAATGCATTTCGGCAACCGACCCCGAGCCCACGACACACGGCCTTGCGCCCACGTGCAGCGACCAGATGCGCCTTCCGCCGACTTCATCCAGGGGCCTCAACTTTGAGGGCCAGCCAGGCTTCTACGCCCTGCAGAATCATCTCGACGGCGATGGACCCGATCACAAGGGCCATGATACGACCGACGGACTCAACGTAGCGCTGCACGATCGCTTCATGGCGGTGCGCCAGGTAGTCGTACAGGACCTTGAACGCCACCAGGGAAGCCAGTGCCAGAAAAGTTGCGAGCACCACGGAGCCGACGGCGGGCAGGGCCTCCTGCCGCAGACCGGCGAAGATGCTCGCGCTCACCGTGCCCGGCCCGATGAGAAAGGGCATGGCCACGGAACCCTCCAGATACTTCGGATCGCCTCGTAGTTCTGCCAGTGTATTCGGCCCGCCAAAGACGAAGCGCAAGCCCACAACGAGAAAGATCAGGCCGCCGAAGATCAGGAAGGCGGCGAAACG
>CALFPI010000077.1 GCA_937919035.1 uncultured Gemmatimonadaceae bacterium | reverse complement strand
CGCACCGCAAACAGTTTCCGCTGGGTCACCACACGATTGACCTGTTGGCATCGCCGATCTTTGATGAGCACGGTGGTTACCTTGGACCGATGGTCACGTGGCAGGTGATCACCGAGAGGGTCCGCCTCGCCAATAATATCCTGGAAGCGGCGGACAGCACCGCGTCTGCATCCGAGGAGTTGTCCGTCAGCGCCCGGCAGTTGACCGCCGGTGGTGATCAGCAGCGGGCATCGGTGGAGAGCGCCGCGTCTGCCATTCAGCAGTTGGCCGCCTCGGCGCGGTCGGTATCGGAGAACACGGACAACCTTGCCCGGCTGGTGACGGAGAACTCTGCGGCGCTGAACGAGCTGGCAGCATCAATCATCTCGGTGACGCAGAACGCCGAACAGATGAGCCAGACGGTCCTCTCCAACTCCGTCGCGATCGAGGAACTTGGTGCCTCGATCCAGAGCCAGGCGGACAATGCCGAACGGGCAAACACGTCGGCGGCGGATGCCAGCTTGCGGGCTCGCGAAGGCGCTGACGTCGTACGACAGGCGATCGCTGGCATGCAGCGCATCGCCGATCGCGTGCGCGTCTCTTCTGGACGCATTGGTGAACTGGGCAAGAGTTCCGAAAAGGTGAGCAGCGTCGTCGCCGTCATCAACGACATCGCCGATCAGACAAACATGCTGGCGCTGAACGCCGCCATCGAAGCTGCCCGAGCCGGTGAGCAGGGGCGTGGTTTCGCTGTGGTTGCCGACGAGGTGCGCAAACTTGCAGAGCGCTGTCTGGCAGCAACGGGAGAGATCGACGAGATGATCAGCCGCATCCAGAATGACACCCGGGAAGTCGTGGTGTCGATGGACGAAAGCATGCAGGACGTCGAGCGCGGCACTGAGTTATCGGCGCGATCCGGCGAAGCGTTGGAACAGATCGGTCGCGGTGTGCAGGAGGTATTCGAGGTGATGGGTCAGCTGACGGCGTCGAGCAAGGAACAGGCGGTGATGAGCGACCAGATCGTCCAGTCCACGGCGGAGATGAACGAACTGGTACGGCAGGTTACGAGGGCCGTCGGCGAACAGGCCGATGCGGTCGACGTCGTCTCTCGATCGTCGGAGGAAATGCAGGAGCGCGTCGAGCAGGTATCGGGCGCTGTGCGTGAGCAGCAGGTTGCAGCCGAACGCGTGGCGGGCAATATGGAGGAGGTGAATGAAGTCGCGCAGCGGGCCCAGGAATCGGCGCGCGAGATGGACCAGGCTACGGGCAAGATGGCGCAGCAGGCAGAGGACCTGAGGAACCTTGTCTCGACCACCGATCGAACGGGCGATGACGTCTCTGCCTGAGAAGGACGAGGAGTCCACCAGCGGCGGGCATGTCGACCTGATCGACTTCCGACTTTTCGAGCGTCGTCCGGATGGCTCCGTGCACGAAGGTGTCTATGGCATCAGCGTCAGCCGGGTGCGCGAAGTTGCCGTCTTGCCCCGGGTCGAGCCTGTGCCGGATTCCCATCCAGCGGTGGAGGGTTTGTTCCCGTCGCGTGGGGAGCAGGTCCCGGTGCTGCGTCTGTCTCGTTGGCTTCGAATTGTGGAGGCGCCCCCGGAAGGTACGGTGTCGAAGGTCATCGTCTGCGAAGTCGACGGCCAGGTGATTGGCTTGTTGGTGCACAAGGCCAGTCGCATCCGCACCGTGCCATGGGCCCTGGTGCGACCGCCACCACCGCTTGTGGCGCAACGACACGGCGCGACCATCTCGGCGACGACGACGATCGAGAATGACCGCACCATGCTGGTGATCGACATCGAGGCGATCGTCGCCGGCGTACTCGGTGGTGCAGAGGAGACTTCCGATCCCCCCGAAACCTGGACGGGGGCGACGATCATGGTCACGGATGATTCATCGACGGTCCGTACCAGGATGCGGCAGATTCTGCAATCCGCCGGTCATCGAGTCGTAGAAACCGAGGACGGGCACGCGGCTCTGCAATCGTTGCAGTCCGGTAACGGCATCGATCTGCTGATCACGGACGTCGAAATGCCTCGTCTCTCGGGCCTTGAGTTGACGCGCGCGCTGCGGGCAGACCCAACGTGGTCAGCGCTACCCATCATCATGCAATCCTCCCTGGCGGGGGAGGAGAATCTGCGGCGAGGGCGTGAGGCGGGCTGCGACGAGTATCTGGTGAAATTCGATGCCGAGTTGTTGTTGCAGACGGTAGCGCGCTTGCTCCAGGCCCAGGCCTGAAGGATACCTGGCGCGTCAGATCTGCCACCTTGCGGGGTGGCACCAGAGTCTGGTTATTGGTTCCGTCAATCTGCCAGGGAGCCTCGCTTGTCTCAAATTCGCCTGCTGATCGTCGATGACTCGGCAGTTATGCGCCAGGCCATACGAAGGCTAGTTCAGATCGATGCATCCATAGAGGTCATCGGCGAAGCTGCGGATGGTCGCCGTGCCGTGGAGCAGAATGCCGCTCTGCGTCCTGATGTGATCACCATGGATGTCAACATGCCTGTTATGGGCGGCCTGGAAGCGTTGACGCAGATCATGCGCGAGGCGCCCACCCGGGTGCTGGTGGTTTCTGCATCGACAGTCGAGGGTGCCGAAGAAACCCTGCAGGCACTCGACGCCGGCGCCATCGATGTTCTTGCCAAGCCACAGAACGAAGTGGGGCACGTACATCTTGCAGATCTGAGTCGTCCCCTGCTCGACAAGATCCACGCCGTCGCCAGCGCCAATCTTGACGCTGTACGGCCCATGTCCGGTCACATTCCTCTGCGTCCGACCTTCCCGTCGTCCGCTGGTGGCGATTGCGTGATTGTCGTCGGTACGTCAACCGGAGGACCCAAAGCCCTGCAGGCGATCCTGCCGGCGCTCCCGGCCGACATGCCCGCACCAATGCTCATCGTACAGCACATGCCCCCTGCTTTCACGGCGCAGATGGCTCGCCGTCTCAACGCCACCAGCGCCATCGAGGTCCGTGAGGCGCAAGACGGCGACGAACTGCGTCCTGGATTGGTGCTGCTGGCGCCCGGCGATCGGCACCTGTTGCTGCGAGACCGCCGACACGTGTGTCTGGCAAGTGAGCCCGCTGACGCCCCGCACCGGCCATCGGTAGACCAACTCTTTCTGTCAGCGGCAGAGGTGTACGGTCAGCAATCGGTGGCGGTGGTGCTCACAGGCATGGGCCGGGATGGTTTTCTGGGGGCGCAACGCCTGAAGGAACTCGGTGCGCCGATCATCGCCCAGAACCGTGAGACCTCAACGATCTTCGGCATGCCCGGTGCCGTCGCGGAACTCGCCGACGTCGTGTGTCCCCTTGGGCTGATGCCCGCTGCCATCCTGCGCGCCCTGCGCACCCTCCCGGACAGCCGACGCGGCCAAGACTAGTCGAAGAGGGCGTCGATCTCGTCCTGCGAAAGCGGACGCTCAGCCGCATCCTTGTCCTCTTCCGGCGCACCCGCGTCGGCGGGATCGGGCATGATGGCTGGATCGAAGCGGCTCGTCTGCACACCCAGATCGACCTGGCCATCGCCGTCGGCGAAGAGTTCATCGAGCCATTCCTGCAGCACGGCCCGCAGCGCCTCGACCTTCTGCTGTCCACGATCGCCCACCTGCAGGTGGAACAGAATCTGCCCCATCTGCCGGGCAGCGCGGCGCAGGGCGGCACGGTGGCCGGCGTCCATACCTTGCTCGGAACCGAGAGCATTCAGCACGTCTGCGACTTCGATGACCCGGTCAAGGGCTCGGGCCACAGAAGTATCCAGATCGCGGCTCACATCCTGCAGACCTCGGTCCAGGCGCAGGGCGAGCATGCGGCTGCGCAGCGACGGGCGGACCAACGCACCTGCAGCCGGCGGGCTGTGGGCCTTTGGTGTCGACGTCCGGGCGGCCTCTGAGGGCACCCGGACGTCGACATCCAGGGACTGCAGAGCGTAAAGATTGTACGTCGAGTGTGGTGTGCGCTGGAAGTTGCTGTTGAGCCCGTGTAATGAATCGGAGGGGCCCAGAAGCAGGAGGCCCCCTGGACGCAGGGACTGTTCGATCCTGTCCAGCGCGCAGCGTTTGATGTCGGCGTCGAAGTAGATCAACACATTTCGGCAGAGCACAAGATCGAAGGCGCCCGTCGCTGGTGGTGCTTCCGTCAAGTTGGCTTCAGCGAACTCGACGAGGCGCAGGATGGCGGCGACAGGCCGCCACTGACCAGGCGTTGTGGCCTCGATATAGCGGCGGAACTCATCCGGCAGTGTGCGGATCTGGCGCTCGCTGAAGTCAGCCTGGCGGGCCATGGCGATCTGTCGACTGCTGAGGTCCGTTCCCAGGATCCGCACGTCCCAGGCGTCGATGTCCGGCAGCAGATCGCACAACAGCATGGCCAGTGTGTACGGCTCCTCTCCGGATGAGCAGGCAGCGGACCACACCGACAACGTTCGCCGCCCCTCCGCGCGGCGAACGGACAGCATCTCCGCCAGCACACTACGAAGGATGTCCATCTGCCGGCCATGGCGGTAGAAGCTTGTCTCGTTCGTGGTTACATCGGCGATCAGGATCTTGCGCTCGTCCCCACCGTCGCCACCGCGGACAAAACCGAGATAGTCGTGTGCCGTCATCATGCCGCAGGCCTGCGCTCGGCGGCGCACCCGGCTCTCCAGCAGGTAACGCTTGCCATCGGCGAAGTGGATGCCGGTGAGCTGGCGGACGTACTCACGCAGGGCCACGAAGGTGGCATCATCCAGGAAGTCTTCAGACACGCATATACCGGAAGTTGGGCGTGGGCTTTGACCCTATCACCAGTGGACCGACGAGACTGAACAGCTTTCGACGTCGGCAATATAACAGTTGGGTGCCACTCCGGTCTCCGAGCCGGGTGCCGCCGCGAAGTTCATGGTGCTCACGCTGCTGACCTGCGCGGGCCGCTGTGTCGTCGTCATCGGTCGGCCCCGTCAGACAGCAGCCTGAGGCGCCGGCGGTGCCACGGTGAGTTGCCCCTGGACCCCGTGTCGTTCGATCAACTTCTGCACAAGTCCGGTTGCTTTCGCCTCCTCGACAAAGTCCCGCAGGAAGGCGGCAGCGAGTGGTCGATCCCGCTTGGTCCCGATCGCCTGCTGCACGGCAGTGAACTGGCCCTCGAGAATCCGAGATCCCCGCAGCCGCTCCACATCTTTGAGCAAGCGCGGCCGCAGCCCCGCCAGCGCTTCCAGTTGAGCGCCCACAAAGCTGTCGAAAGATGCATCGACGCCGTCGGTCTTTATCAGCTCAGCATGCTGGATGTGATCGCTGAGCCAGAGCCCATAGGCGCTGCGGCCATACACGGAGATCCGGTGGCCCCGCTGGTCTACTTCGTCAACAGATTGGATCGGTGAACCTTCTGCTACCAGGTACGTCGCCTCGATCTCTGCATAGGCAGCGGTAAAACTGATCCTCTTCGCCCGCTCCGGTTCCGCGCCAAGATTGCCGATGTCCCACAGATCCTCCAGAGCCGCATCGGCCAGTGCCCCCGGTGTCTCATAGAGAATGAATTCTACCGGCACATGCAGCCGGTCAGCCACGGCCCGCGCCATGTCGGGAGAAACCCCGATCGGCTCTCCCGACAGGGCCCTGTCGGAGACGAGCAGGAAATTGGACAGATTGATCGCTGCCCGCAGGACACCCGTCGGCGCAAGCTCCGTGCGTATCTGTTCCAGCATGAGTGTTAGTCCTGCTCCGCGACGAATCGAACATAGCCGAAGCGATCCGGCACGTGGTAGGACGATCCATCCAGTGGGGCCCAACCGGAGAGCTCGGCAGAGGGCTCCGTTCCACGCGACCGTTCGTAACGATTGATGTTCATCCGCCATATATCCCCGACAACAGGCGGCGTTCGGGCCGCGCCGGCGACCTGGCCGAAGCCTTTCCACGGCATGGCGAGCTCGAAGACCGAGCCCTGATCGATGTCTGTGCTGTCGTTCAGCGTGCCATGGTTTTCGGTGGCGTGCATCATGCCCACCTGCATCCAGGCATACAGCTCTGGCCACACCACCGGCGAACCGTCGGCATATGTGAATGTCCGGCTGGGAATCCAGATGTCATTGATTGTGTCCAGACTGTTGATATGGATCTCAGCGTAGTCCAGCCCATCGCCATCGGGGTCGATGAACAGCTCGATTGTTTCCTGCAGACACAGACAGTCCTCGTCGCCCTCTTTCATCGAACTCCAGATGTCCGGGTCCGCTGCGGCGATCAGGAAGTAGAGATGGTCCCGGTCCCACAGCATCCTCGCCGTCGTACGGTATTGAGGCTGGGTGTCATCACTCTGGAAGCGGGTGAAGACTCCTACCGCTGGAGCCAGTTGCCAGGCCAACTCATCCCCCACACCATCAACGACAATTGCCTCGCTCGTGAAGGTGCAATCGTAGTTTCGTTCCCAATCGGCCGCCGGGTCAGGCGATGGCTGGGCCCAACTGGCTGTACCCAGGCCCAGCGCGATGGTGCAGCAGGTGATCCATCGTGTAACCATTCGGATCTCAATTCGGTGAGAGTTCTTCACTGCAATCAAGGGGATCCAGAACCATTCCATGTGCGCCCCCAAGTGTAGACGCCGCATTCGACCGATCAAACTACAGGCCCGCCGCCCCGTCCCGCGCGACGGGTTGGCGATGTCGACGTCGATCCTCTGTGGCTTTGACGCACCCGACGCGGCGACCTACGATCTTCGCGTGACCGAAGCCGCCCCCGATTCCGATCTCCTCGTGCAGTTGCTCGGACGACTGCCTTCCCGCCTGCAGTCCGTCGTCGAGGCTGCTGCCACGCACCGACTGCAGATCCTCTACACCCAGATCGACCGCGACGCCGACAACGCGCTGCGGTTCACGCCGCACACCTTCCGCGTTGACCCGACGGAATACTTCTACCCCGCCAGTGC
>CALFPI010000076.1 GCA_937919035.1 uncultured Gemmatimonadaceae bacterium | reverse complement strand
CGTGGCGGTGATGTTCGGTACCGAACTGAAGGTCCTGACACCCGCCGCTCTGGAGCGCGCCACCGAGGCCGTGCACATCCCCATGTACGGATTCACCGAGAGCTTCAACATTTCCGTCAGTGCCGCCCTCATCCTACGCGAACTGAGTGCCCGCATGCGGGCATCCGGGGCGGCCTGGAAGCTCGATCATGACGAGACACGCGACCTGCTGTTGAGCTGGATGCGGCGATCCATCAACCACAGTGAAGACCTGATCGACCTGTTCTTCGAGAGCGCAGGTTCTGGCACTGACAAGGAGGGCGCCTGATCATGAGTAGAGCACTGGCAGATGCGGAAAAGCGGGCGATCGCCGCTGCCGTCGACGCCGAAGCCATCGGTCGTGACACCCTGGCCTTTGTTGAGGTCACGAGCGAGACCGGGGAAGAAGGCGCAGGTTCCGCGTTCCTGGCGCAGCTGTTGCAGCGCGAGGGGTTCGTCGTCGAGCCGGACATGTTCCTCCCCGAGCGGCCGAACATCTACAGCCGGATTCCCGGTCGCGGGGATGGGCCCTGTCTGGTCTTCAACGGGCATACCGACACGATTCCCGTCGGTGCCTGTCACGCACCAGGGCGCGACGGAGACTGGATTCTCGGCCGGGGTACCGAAGATATGAAGGGCGGCCTCGTTGCCATGGTGCACGCTGCGGCGGCTTTGCGGCGGGCAGGCGTCGAGTTGTCGGGCGATCTGTGGCTGACGGGTGTTGTCGGCCACGAGACCCCCGTCGGCAGAAAGGAGGGCCCGAAGCGGCTTATCGAGCACCTGCGTTCAGGGAAAATCCCGGCGGCGGGGATCATCATCGTCGAAGGGCCCTGTGCGGTGTGGGCGGCGAGTCTTGGCTCGGCTCTGTTCACGATCACCGCCCATGCCGATCGCGAGCCGATTCACACGATCAAAGTGCCCTGGGCCGACAATCCGGTCCGTTGGCTCGGCGTTTTGCTGGCCGAGTTTGACCGCCTCGAGGAGGGTTTCATCGCTGGCGTGGCGCACCCGCTCTGCGGTCGGCATCAGCTCAATGTGGGGATCGTCCGTGGCGGTGACTGGTTCAATCGCCTGCCCGTGGAGTGGCAGGTCACGGGAACGCGTCGTTGGACCCCGGGTACGACCTGTGCAGAAGCACTGGCACAGCTGCAGAGGGTGTGTGCCGGCATCGCCGCACAGTCGGGTCTGCGCTTCGAGGTTGATCTGGCCAATGGCCGCGAGCCTTTTGAGACGCCCGCCGGGCATCCACTCGTAGAGGCCCTGCTCGAGGCCGGTGAAGTGGATCGGGGTCGTCGTCCGGACGTCATCGGCATGGGCCTGGTGGGGGATGCGAACCTCTACGCCAACGATGGCGACATCCACACCGTTTACTACGGCCCCGAACACCAGACAGCACATTCCGATGCAGAGCGTGTGTCCATTGAGCGCCTGGCTCACTGTGCCCGCGTCTACGCCATGGCTGCAGCCGGTTTCTGCGGCGTGTCAAACTGACGGATTGCGCGGATCGACTGTTGCTTCGATTTGGCGACTCTCGCCGAAGGAGGCCTCGGTGAATCGCGGATTCGACCGGGAGAGGATCGCACGCGTTGACACCGCCAGCAGTTCCACACCGCGCGCACTCGCGCCGCCTGATTCCGACAACGGGGCACCCACGCCACACTGAGGGTGTCAATGGGACGCCGCCGTCCCGCTACAGCCGCCGACCCGAGCCGGATTCTCAGAGTAAACCGTCATGGCACGCCCTTCGCATGGTGTTCCAGCGATCAATGTTTCCACGAAGGGAGAAGGACACTTGGCATTACCAAGACCGGAGCAGGTGCGCCACGAACTATCGGAGATGGCGACGGTCTATGCCGTCGTTGTGACAGTCTTAGTGTTGGGTGTGGTGATGTTGCGCTTCGGGGGTGCAACGGGGGTGATTGTCCCGCCGACGTTTGAGGTGGTTGGCCCGTTCTGACGGGGATGCCCTTCGGGGTGTCTGCTTCATCTGCTCCAGCAAGGCCCGCGGCCCACAAGCCGCGGGCTTTCGTCGTTCTGGCGAATGGCGACGGCGACTGGCGAATGGCGAATGGCGCCGCCTACTGGCGGATTCGGCCAATCTTCCGGTCCATGGCAGGCTCTCTTGTCTGTGTGATAACAACATGTAAAACAGCATGTTATGTGCCATATATCGGAGTGCTTCTGGCGCTGGCACGGACCTTGCAATCCCACCTTGCAAGTCCCACGCCTCAGCACAGGAGCTGATATCATGGTCAAGACAACGCTATTCCGCATTTCCAATATCGTACGCTCGAATGTCAACGAACTGCTCGACCAGTTGGAGGATCCGGAGAAGATGGTGCGCCAGATGGTGCGTGATATGGAGGCGGAAGTCGACCGTATCACGGGGGCTGTCGGTACGGCCGTCGCCGGCGTTCGCCGGATGCAGAAGGAGCAGGAGAACCAGCAGCAGCGCAGCGTGTTGCTGCAGGCTCGGGCACGGCAGGCACTGGAGGCCGGCGACGAAGAGCTGGCCCGGCAGATCCTGGCACGCCGCGTATTGCTCGATCAATCCGTCGAAGTTCTGGCGCCGGCGTTGGTGGAAGGTCGTCTGACGGTCGAACGCCTCAAAGCGCAACTGGCCAGCCTGCGCGAAGATCTGCAGGATGCCCGACATCGGCAGAGCAGCCTGATTGCCAGGATCCGAGCCACACCGAAGTCTGCTGCCGCAAGTCTGACGAAGAGCCCCGCGTCAGACCCGGAAGATGCCTTTGGTTACATCCAGCAGTTGGAGCAGCGACTGGAACACAACCGGGGAGAGTTCGAGCGCCTGCGTCAGCGGCTCGAACTGTCCGATCTGGCGCAGGATGCCGCCGCCGAGGCCCGCAGCGAGTTGGGTGAGGATGCTGCGCTGGGGCAGCGCTTCGCCGATCTCGACGTACGCCAGCGTGTTGATGCCGAAATGGAGGCTCTGCGAGGCACGGGAAAAGACCAGGAGGCGGAGTGATGCACGGGCATGTTTCTGATCGTTCGCGCCTGGCAGCGGCGCTCATGGCCTTCTTTCTGGGTTGGCTCGGTGTCCACCGCTTCTACGTGGGCAAGGCCGGTACAGGTATCCTCATGGTCATGACCCTCGGTGGCCTTGGCATCTGGGCGACCATCGATCTGATCATGATTCTCGCTGGCGCCTTCACCGACGACAGTGGCCGCCCGCTGCGCATCTGGATGGCGGAGGAAGCGACTCGTGCAGCGCCGGCCGAGGGCGCGCTGGAGGGACGCATGGACCGCATCGACGGCCAACTCACGTCACTGCAGACGGTGCTGATCGATATGACGGAAAAGCTGGATCGACGACGCTACGGACACTTGGTTTAGCAGCACCCCTGGATTCCCAGGACGACACATCTGGACGATGCACAGGACGATATACCTGGGCCCATAGACGAGGAACGCCCCATGAGCTACCTGCCCCTCTCTCAATGCTTGACCGGTTCTCTCATCGTACTGGCGGCATTCGTCGGCGCCGCCGACGCTCAGGTCGCCGGTCCGGTCGGGGGCCCCATCGCCCTGGCGACGAGGGTCACGGGTATCGTCGTCGATGGCGACCTGTCCGACTGGCCCCAGGACATGCTACGTGTGCCTCTGCGCAACGAATTCAGCGTCTATGGCCGCACCGATCTGGAGGGTGTGGACCTGCGCACGAGTGACGATTTCAGCCCTGCCATGATGGTCGGCTACGACGATGACAAAGACCTGCTGTACGTTGCGGTAGTGGTGCGTGACGATCAGCTGTTCATGGATGGCGACCCCATTCACCGCGACGGCATCGAGATCTACCTGTCCGATCTGTCGTCCGGCAGTCGGCCAATCCAGCACCGGATCGCCACGGCAAGAACGGGTCAGGACGTCTCTCTGGGAGGGGACCGACTGGCAGCGGCCGCCTGGCGCAACGAGGGTGACCATCTGGTGTTTGAGTGGCAGGGCAGTGTCCCCACCAGTGCGCGACGCCCTCTGGCCCTCGAACAAGGCGGGATCATCGGTTTTGACGTCGTAGCCATCGACAATGATGGCGACGGCAACGTCGCCTGGGTGCCATGGGCCCAGAAAGTGTCTGCCAAGTCTTTCAGCAATGATCGTGTCGGTCGTCTGTTGCTGGCGCCAGCAGATATGTCCGCCGCCGATACGGCGAACTTGATGGCCATCTTTGCCGCCTTCAGCGATGGCTCGGTCAGCGGCACGGATCTGCTGCAGAATCTCGAGGACCATGAGGATGATTTCGAGCGGCTGATCGAATACCTGGTCGAAGGCAGGGTGGACGTCCCCGGACCCAAGGCGGCGGCCGTTGTCGCCCACATTGCCGGTCGCCTTGCAGCCGTTGCTGCCCACGCAGGAGCCGTCGCTTCAGCAGAAGCGCGCATGGCGGAGGCGGAGGAATTCGTCCCGCCCGTTCCACCTGTGCCATCGGTACATATCTCGGCTGCATTCGATGACGAAGAGGTGTCCGACGTGGCAGGTCAGGCGCTCAACATCGCCGGAGCCTGTGCCATCATCCTGGTGATCGGCTTTACCGTGTCGCTGATTCGGCGCAGTGGTCGTGGCAAAAACGAAGATTCTGACGTCGCCACGGCGATGGACGAACGGATGGCCCAGATCGAGGCGCGGATGACGGACACGCAGGATGTGATGATTGCCCTGAGTGAGAAACTGGATCGTATCGATGGTCGTGGCAGCAGGAGCCAGGACACATGACGGGGCGTGTTGACAGGTCTGTGGGTACCGGTCAACACAGACCGCTTCAAGGGCCAGGATTTGCCATGTCGGCGATCACGACGCTTATCCTCCTGTCTATCGGGGTCGTCGCCAGTCCGATCGTTCTGGTGCGCGTGCAACTGGCCATGATCGGTCGCTATCCCACGGCTGACTGGCCTGCCGTTGTCGCCGGCCTGCTGGCGGGTGGCGTTGTTCTCGCCCTCAGCAGCGGCATCGCCCTGCGCCTGCGTTCACCGCGACGTGCCCTGATCCTGTTGGTCGCACTGCCACTGGTGCTGTTGGCCGCCGGCTGCCTGTCGGTGACACATTTTCCACGGGCCAATTTCAAAACCGATGATCTGCGCGTCGAGTGGTACCGTCTGCATCCAACCCTACGCGTGTCGCTGTGGATTGCGCGCCTCGGCGAAGGGGATCTTGTTCTCACCGATGTCAGTCGCGAGCCGTCGGACTATGTGCAGATGGGGCTGAGCACACCCTCCTGGTCCAGGCACTTCTTCTCGCCGCGAGATGGCTATGTGCACGCAATGGATGTGCGGGTCACCGACGCCGGGGACCTGCGCAACTGGGCTCGGCAGGGCGTGTTTCTGGCACTCGGCCTGCGTGCCGACCGCCACGGAGGCACGGCCGATCATCTGCACGTATCCATGCCACTGTCCCCGGTGGACGGCTGAGAGCAAACCGTCCCGGTTTTCGTAACCGTCCCGGTTTTCGCAACCCACTGCTGCAGCCAGTCGGGCCAGTTGATGGTCATGCCATTACAGCCGCTACGGGCACCGCGCTCCATATCCTGACGCGTGCGGATGCCCCAGCAGCGGACTTCCAGCCCGGCATCGTGCGCCGCGCGGACCCATTCCCTGGTGATGACTTCCACGTAGAGAGAGATCCCGTCGTGTCCAGCGGCGGCCGTGCGGAGGATGGCCTCCGCCGTGTCCCGTTTTGGCGACAACAGAACCGTGGAGCGCAGGCCCGGTGCTGCTGCTTTGGCTGCCAGGAGTTCGGCGTCACAGTCAAAGCCGGAGAGGAGCACATCGGCCGTTCGCCCATACATCTGCACAACTCTGGCTGTGGCGACGCCGATGCCGGGTGTGCGATCCTTCAACTCGACGTGATAGGTGAACTCGTCGGTGAAGGTGGCCAGCAGTTCAGCCAATGTGATCAGGCTCTCGCCGGCGAACTGCGGCCCCATCCAGGAACCGGCATCGAGGCAACGCAGTTCGGCCAATGACTGAGCCGCCGGTGACCCCATGCCGTTCGTGGTGCGCTCCAGGTTGTGGTCGTGCAACAGGATCAATTCCCCGTCGCGGGTGAAGTGCACGTCCGTCTCGATTTCCTGCACACCCATGTGGCGTGCCGCGCGGAAGGCGGCCATGGTATTCTCCGGTGCATATCCCGAAGCGCCACGGTGGGCAATGATGCGGAAGGGAACTGGCAGCATGATGTCTCCGGACCACTGGAAGGAAGGGGGGCACTTGGGTAGCTTACCGACGGACTCTACACATCGATAGAGCTCTACACATCGATACAGGAAGACAACCGATGGCGAAAAAGACTGGCAAGAAGAAACTGCGTTATGCCTTCATCGGCGCCGGCGGCATTGCCGGCGCTCATATGGGCTACCTGAAGGATATGGACGACGTCGAGATGGTTGCCATGGCTGATATCTCGAAAGCAGGCATGGAAGCCAAAGCCCAGCAATTCGGCATCGACGGCATCTACACGGATTACCGCAAGATGCTCGCCGAAGTCAAACCGGATGCCGTCAGTATCTGCACCCCGAACGGTGCCCACGCTGAAGGCGCCATTGCCGCCAGCAACGCCGGTGCCCATGTGCTGGTGGAGAAGCCCATGGCGATGACGGCTGCCGAGGCGCAGAAGATGATCAGCGCCGCCAAGCAGAAACGGCGCAAGCTCGTCATCGGCTTTCAGTATCGGTACGATGCCAAGACGACCTTCATCAAGGAGGCAGTCGATGCGGGGCGCATGGGCAAGGTCCTCTATGGTCGCATCCAGGCCCTGCGCCGCCGCGGTATCCCCAACTGGGGCGTATTCGGACGCAAGGACCTGCAGGGAGGCGGACCGCTCATCGATATTGGCGTACACGCCCTGGAAATGAC
>CALFPI010000075.1 GCA_937919035.1 uncultured Gemmatimonadaceae bacterium | reverse complement strand
TCCATATGTAACGATTGGAGCCTGTGCTGTTTCAACTAACTTCGGGACAATGCCCCTCTGACAGCTCAGACGGGCGTACGTCTCGAGCGCGAGCGAAGTTATCGAACTTCAGTAGCGTGATCAGGGGCATGATGACTTCCTCACCGCATATTTCCTTGGTTGGTTTCCTTACTCCATCGAACAATACAGTGAGTGGAAGTCCTCATTTACTAACCTAGCCTTCGCCGGCCCCAGTCCTCTATCATGAGCTACCCAAGCGCGGCAGCAAGATACGCCGACACCCCAGGAGACGCATCCGTATTACTACGGAGTCCAGCGAAGCCTCGGGTTAATCTGGCGCACACTGCGCTCTGGAATTTCCCCCGGGGTGCGGTGGATTTCGGGGGCTGTCGAGATTTTTTTCAACAATTTTTCGGGTCATTTCCGGGGTTCGGGCTTCCCCTTCAAATTACCTCGAAATAGCGGGGTTAGTAACCTGCAAATCGATGCTGCCTCCGCGGTAAATATGCGTGTGAAGCATTTGCTCTTGTCGCATGGCTCTGATAGGATGATCGGGCAACGAGAGAGCCAGGGCGATCCGCCCTGCCGCTTCGCGTCGCACGCCTTGCAGGATGGGTTAACCACATTGAGCAGATTACTGGGAGTTCTTGCGTGCATGCTCGCAGCCGGTGCCGGCTGCGCTCCATCACTCGTCTACCGCAGCGCCTTGGATTCCGGTCCGCCGCCAGAGACAACGATCGTCGTGGAACAGTCCTTCGACGACACCTGGTCAGCGCTGATGGATCTGCTGACGACATCGTTCGCCGACATCGAGCTGCTCGAGCGAAACTCGGGTTTCATCCGTACCGACTTCGCCGGCGACGCTGCCAGCTACGCTGACTGCGGCCAGATCGAGAACGCACCCAACCCGTGGCGAGGAGACGGAACATACTCAGGTCCGTACGCCACATGGCTCAACGTGAACGGCGGCTTCAAGGCCAGAATCAATATAGTGGCCAAGGAGTTGGACCCGCAGCGCACCCAGGTCCGGGTGCATGCTCAGCTATGCGCTGGGCTCACATGCGTTTGAAACTGGAGGGGCCAGCACTCGGAGGATCAGCCGCGATCGCACGTGCTACCCAACCTACCTGGCGGAATCGACGATCCTGGGAGCGTTTGCGCAATGAGACGACTCAGCACGGCTGACAGCGCGAGATAGCTGATAGAATATCTCGTTATCTGGTTTCTCTTCGGCATCCATCGGTAGCGCGATGATTGCCAGCAACAAGGGCAAGAGCGGCCTCACGTGGTTCTTTTGATGGACTGCTACTTGGACCGTTCGGGCTTCTCTTTGCGTTCCTGTCACGACCCGACGCCAAAACAGTCGTAGGAGAAGCTGACGAAATCGGGCGATATGCGGAACCGCGTCGACCCTCCCTGCTGCAGTCACGCCTCAGCGGACGACGGTGCGGACCTCCAACTGGGCCAGCAGGACAGCACGCAGTTCTGCCAGTACCCGCGCCAGTTCGGCGATTTCCTTTGGTGGCGCTCCATACTCATAGGTCACCCGTTTGCTGCCACTGGTCGTCTCGACCTCGACCCATTCGGCCCCGCCATCCGCGCAGTCCGGACAACCGATGGTGTCGTCAAGCGACTGCATATCCCGTACATCCGGCAGATTGCTCAGGCGATTCCACAGCGCCGTCTCCACCAGCTGCCGGGCGCTGCGGGCCGGATAGGTGTCGGTATTCCAGCCGCGTTGCGTCAGGGTTGCACCGGCTGCCGTGAGATGGAGTTCCTGCCAGCAGTAGCCGAGACATTCTCCGAAGGAGGTCCCACCACGAACCGAACGCAGTTCGTTCACCCCCTCCTGGCGGCGGACAAAGGGCAGCACGAGGGACCCATCGGTCGAACTCAGCCACAAGTGCTCGGGGTCGTTGACGACCTGCGTCATACGAGCCAGAGCCTGGAGAAAGCGCTCCTCCTGTGGCATCACACCGGCCGGCTCAGCACACGCCATTTCGGTCGCGACGATATCGCTGAAGACCAGTCTGCCATCCCCTGCAGGGGACCACTGCGCACCCCAGGCGTTGCACCCGGCGCTGCCGCGCACGATGCCATCATCGGTGAACAGGGCCGTCAGCAGAGACTCCGGCACGAGGCCCGATACCGTCACTGCGTCCCCCTGGATGTCTTCGAAATGCTCCAACTGCCACAGGATCCCGGTGAATGGTTCCGGCCGCGCTTGTTCGCGGATCAGCTGCCGGAAGTGCAAGTACGTTCCGTCCTGGCCGTAATCGACACGCAACTGCTCACCCAGACGCGTGACTTCGTGGGTCGTTTCCAGGGCCCGCATGAATCGCTGCTCCTGCTGCATGACGCCCTCGGGGCTGCTGCAGGCCATACGCGTGGAGACCAGAGGTCCGATCTGTATGTCACCGGTCTCTTCGAGGCGCCAGGCGCCACCGTAGCCATTACAGCCGGCATGGCCATGCACGCTGCCATCCGCCGTGAAGGACAGCGTAACGCTTGTACCATCGAGAATCGGCGTCTGAGTGCTGTCGGCAGCGACAAAGGCGGCGAACTCCCACTGCTGATCGATGATGTCACTCGTCCACCGCGCCGCCGGCAGCGTGTCATCTGCAGCCGACACGCCGACAGGATGGCCACCACAGCCTGACAGAACTCCCAGACCCAGCGACAGGGCCAGGCACATCGCTGCTGTCATGAGCTGACTCCTACGCACCGGTCCGTGCACAGGCTCATTTGCCAAAACGCCAACTCCCAGCGACGCGAAATTCGGCGCCACGGTAGTCCCGACGTCCGCCGACAGGCTCCTTGAAGCGTGCCATCCAGTTGTAGGACCACTGTGTCCCCACCGTCATGTGCTTCGTCAGATCCAGATCAAGGCCCACGCCAAACTGCGAGCCGAAACTGTTGCTGCTCTTCGACCACTTCTCCTGGCCACCGAACAACACGCCCTTCTCCAACCCTTCAAAGCTGCCCACAGCCAGTCCGGCGAACGGTCGCAGTCGCCCATGGCTCCAGGGGAACCAGCGTGTTCCAAGCAGTACGGATGTCAACCGCACCTGCCGCAGCGTCCTCGGTGATGCAGCGCCGGTCACCAGATCCTCGTCAACATCACTCGTCAGCGCCCCCCAGGAGATCGTCGCCTCCCAGTGGCGGTCGATGGCATAGCCCAGGGTCAGCCCACTCAGGCTTCCCCATGGCTGCACTTGCCCGACGGACTCCACGATCGGCGACAGCCGCGAGTCCTCGGGCAACAGCCCATCCGCAGGGATGGAAGCCTCTGCCAGCACGCGATGGGCCCTCGGTTCGGGGCCGATCCCGCCAAAGTGGAACTCCACACGAAAGCGGCCCGGCGGGACCACCGCTGCAGGAGGCACGGCACCCGCCTGGAACGGCCCGCCACGGCTCTCCGACTCCTGCCGGGGCGTCGAGGCAAAATCGGCTGTCGCCAGTTGCAATCGCTCGCCGTCGGCCAACTGCCGACGGGCCACGAACAGTTCGCGCCGCGTCTCCAGGTAGATTTCGTAGTCATCCGGTACCAGGCCCAGTTCGATCGATCGGCCCGCCGGTTTGTAGAGTTCCGCCACCAGTCGGCGATCTGCAGCGCGCACAAACAGCCGTCCCTCGACATCGTCGTTGAGCACCACACCCGCTGATACACGCCGCACGTCGGTGAGAACAACGTCACCCGTGCCGCTCAGATTCATGTCGTAGGCTGGATGCTGCGCCCCCCCGGCGAGGTCCACGGTTCGCGCCAGCGTCTCATCGAGGGCGAATTGATATGCCTCACTCAAGGTGACACGCCCGTCGGCGGAGACATCTGCTGCGCCGCGCATGCCCGTCACCAGATAGTAGGTGAAGTACGAGGCGCCGATGCGATCGGATTCCTGCGCCGATTCCTGCGCCGAACTCGAAGTCAGAAAGGCGTATCCCCGCGTGTCGGTCTGCGAGTCCAGCAGGAAAGCGGCACGCTGCTGCCCACCCTTGATTCTCGTGATCGCCCCGGATGCGCAGGCATCGAGCACGGCAATGCGCACATCCGCCTCGACCTCGTTGAGCATCTGCCGCAACTGGCGGTAGCCCAGGCGCTCCTCCCCCAGCAACAGTCCCGTCTCATCGGCATGCCCCGAGTAGTAGAGCATCACCTCCGTGCGCGCCCGTGTCTTACGGGCCGCCGCTACACGACGAGCAAGATCCGCCAGCGCCGAGGCAAAACCGGCCCGGTCCGGGTTGATGAGCATCTGCCGATTGGCCTCGTCCACGCCGCCCATCTGCACCATGACATCGGCGAAATTGCCAGCGTCAGAAACAGCGTAACGCAACAGGGTTCTCTCGTGTCCCCCGTCGTTGGCGCCAGCGGCCAGAACGAACCGCGCTGTCGGTGCGGATGGCTCGATGAACACTTCATCGCCGCCAACACTCTGAGCCGGCAGCAGACAAAGAAAGCCCAGCCACATCCAGGCCCGTACGCGAGTCATTGCGCCCCCGTTCCTGTCGGCGCCACCACTTTTACCAGAGTGAGAGCGGATTGCGCCAGCCTCTCCGGCAATGGCAGACGCTCGGGGGCGTCGCCGGATGCGAGCGTCGCCGCGACAGCGGCCCGGGCAGCGGCATCGATATCAGCAAGCGAGAAGGGCTCTGATCCGGTGATCAGAAAGAACCGTTCCCAGCGAGGCGCGTCGTCCAGTTCGTAGGCGACGTCGAGGGCAACGATACCGGCTGTGGTGAGGGACACCGAGGTATTGCCCTGTGCCGGCAGATGGTGCGTCAACGTGCCGCGGCCATCAATCGACAGGATCGCCCCGTAGGCCGCGCCGGCGCCATCATACTGCAACCGGACGAGATCACCCCGGCGTGCCGCGCTGCCGTCCTCGAGTCGTTCCGTGCCACCCGGCGTCCGCCGATGTGCATACAGCGTTGGGCCCACACCCTTGCTGCGCACGCCTTCGGCAAGGATTCGCGTCGTCTGCTGCGGGTCGTCCTCATGAATTCCGGGAACAGCAACAACGGCCAGCAGAGCCGCCGCCGCGACCGGCACCAGAGCCCAGCGAGCCCAGGCCCGGACTGAGGCCCGGTGCGAGAGGGCTTGCCCCTTCCTTCCTGCAGCCTCTGTGCGGGCCTGGATCTGCCGGGTCATCCAGGCCGCCGGGTAGCTCTTGCGGATTTCGGCATCGGCCGATCGCAGCGCCTGCATCTGCTCCCGCAACACGGCATCCGTCTCCAGGCGCAGGTGCAGACGGGCGAGTTCTTCCGCCGGCAATTCACCCAGGGCGAATCGCTCCAGCTTCCACAGGGGGATCGGCGACAACTCGTCGTGGGTAGCAGTCATATCAGAGCTCAATCCCTTCATCCTTGTGGAGCAGATCCTGCAGTCGGCGACGCAGACCACGAAGACGTTTGCGTACGCCCGAGGCGGACATACCGACCTCATCGGCGACTTCCTGCAGCGTCATACCGTCTACGTAATGCAGTACCGCCATAGTCCGAGTCGACTCCTGATCACCGCCGAAGAGTCGACGCAGGACGGAAGCTGCCGCCACGCGGGACTCTGTCTCATCGGCGACGGCGATGCGCTGTACGAGTTCGTCGTCCACCCTCTCCGGACGGCGGCTTCGATCACGGATGCGATTCAGGCACAGGTTCGTGGCGATGCGGTAGAGCAGACTCGAGGGATAATCTGCCGTCAGGTGGTCGCGCCGACGCAGGACCTGGACAAAGACGTCCTGAGTCGCGTCGAGGGCATCACTCTCCTCCTGCAGCAGTTGTCTGCACCGGCGCAGCACCATGGGCCCGTATGTCTCGTAGAGCGCTTCGACGTCCATGGATCAATCCAGTTCGTTCCCTCATGTAACACCAGTGAGGAGCGCGAGTGTCACCACGGGTCGCAGAAATCATACGTCCCGCTGCCAAGTTTAGAACACAGGCACCATTGTCGTCACGGGGACCCCACAGATCCCAACAACTGTTACTTTGTTGACATCCGGGTCTGTTGCACCACCCACTTGCGGAGGGATCCCTTGGCGGAAACCGTTCTGGTCGTGGAAGATGATGATCGGGTACGTGTTATGATCACGACCATTTTGCAGAAATTGGGCCATCAGACGATCGAGGCCACCAATGCGTGGCAGGCCCTGGCGGCATTGCAGCGCCCCATCGATCTCGTCATTCTCGACATGCGCATGCCATATGATATCAGCGGCAATGATTTGATCGGTACACTGAAAGAGTTGGGGAGCCAGGTGCCTGTTGTTGTTTTCTCCGGCTGGACGGAGGATCTGGACGACGACTTGCCCTCTTTTGTGAGGGCCGTACTGTCGAAACCGGTGCGGGTGGAGAAGTTCGTCGAGACGGTGAACGCCGCCCTGGGCCCACGAGCGGCGGTGAACTAGGGCGCGTTTGGCGTATCTATCGCCCGTCGCATCACGGGACTAGTTGTCCCTGCTCATCTCAGCCTCGACTCGCCGCAAGCGCAAATGAATCCAGATGACAGCCAGGACGGAGGTGAAGAACCCCGAAACGGCGAATGAGATCCACACCGCTCGCAAGCCGTAGTCGAAGACGTGTGTCAAAGTCCACGCCAGTGGCACCGAGATCAGCACGATGCGCAATGATGTCAGCAGCAACCCCGGCATACCACTGCCCAACCCCTGAAAGACCCGCCCGCTGATCACGCCGATGGCGATAAAGGGGAAGGCGCAGGAGATGACGCGCACATACTCCACGGCGACGTCGATGATAACGGGGTCCTCAGTGAACCAACCCGCCAACTGCCGCGCGAAGATCCAGAAAAGAATGCCGATGATGACGGAAAAGACCTCGGCTCGGATGATCGTGTAGACCACGGTCTCGCGGATCAGGTCGACCCGCTTGG
>CALFPI010000074.1 GCA_937919035.1 uncultured Gemmatimonadaceae bacterium | reverse complement strand
TCATTGATGACAACGATTTCGTCCTCGGGAATCTCATCATCGATGGAGAAACCCAGTTCGAGAATGTACTCCTTGACGCGCTCAAAATGCTCTGCCATTTGTCCCTCGCGTACCGATGCTTTTATGGTGGTCACAACCGGTCCTGATTTTGCCGCTCCAACACGGCGGCCAACTCCTGATAGGCCCGCGTCAACTCGGCAGTCAACTCCCCTGCGACCTGCCGCTTTTGAGCATTTTCTCCGTGGAGGTCGGGGTGATACTTCTTCATCATGTGCTTCCACGCCGCGCGCACAGTCTGCAGATCCGAACCATAGGGGATCTCAAGATTGGCGTAGTAACCGGCCAGTTCCACGTTCTCGCCGCGACGTGCCCCAGACTGGGACGCGTGGTGCGGGCGGCCGTTCCCAGGATCATCGGCTCCTATCGGTCCACTCGCAGCCGGCGATGCGGCGCGAGGTGGTGAAGAGGATCGATCGCCAAGGTGGGCGCGGGTGATCTGGAAGAGTCGGTGAAGGAGATCTCCGGACACGTGATTCGACTTGGTTTCAGGCGGTTTGGCCGAAGCGAGACATCAATCTACAAGGCCTGGTGGCGCCGGTCCATTGCCTGAGAAGATAGAGCTTCACCACCGCCATCCTGTCATGTGTCATGTCACGCCTGGTGCAACCGATGTCACCGACGCCGTGATCGAATCATCGAGGTTGGTTGTCGACCGCCTTTTCCACGGCGTCGCCCTGCCGTCACGGGCGCCGCCTATAGCGCCGGCGCGAGATGATCTTGAGCCCATTGCATCGACCCTTGTAACTCATAGCCGTCTGACATAGAGACTCTCTTCCAAGTTCGAACGGAGGGTTCGAACGGCGGGTTCGAAGGTCAGGATCGGCGAAGTTCAGAGGATGGGCTACGAAGCTCGCTGACCAGATCCCAATCTTCAGCCAATGGACCTACGAATTGGCCACGATGGACGTCAGGTTCTCGACCAGGAGGGGGAACTCGTCCAGCGTCCCTGACATGGCCGCGATATCATATAACGCCGTCTGCGTCGCGAGGCGCCCACCCCAGTCGCTGAGGGGTGGAAAACTGTGATTGGTCGCCAGTTCCTGCATCCGGCTGGCGAAGATCTCGACTTCATCAATCGTCAGAGTCTGCCTGATCTGTTCGCACGGACCGATTTCGCCTTCGAGAGCCGACACGAGACCGGACAGCTGGTGCCGTTGTTCAGCCGTGAGCGAATCGGCGGACCACGTCGTTGCTGCCGTCGTAGCCACCGGAGCCTCGGGCAACTCGTCGGCCAGGTGATGTGGCAAATGTCTCATCAGCTCCCGCACGACGTCGGTCTTGCTCGCAGGCTTGGTCAGGTAGCCATCGAAGATCTCCCCGATCCGTTCCTCCTCCTGCCTCATCGCTGACGCGGTGTGTGCGATCACGGCGATGTCGGAGAGTGCCTCATCGGCTTTCAGAGTCTGTGCCGCCTCGATCCCGGACATCCCCGCCATTCGCAAGTCCATCAACACGAGCGCCGGATGGTCGCTGCCGCATATCGCCAGCGCCTCCTCACCATTGGATGCCTCCACCAGGTCAAGTCCGTAGCCGGCGAGATACGTCTTCACGAGAAGTCGATTGTAGTCCACGTCGTCGACGATCAGGATCTTGGCCGGCTCGAACTCGACCCTGGCGATCTCGGCGCCATCGCCATCCAAGTCTGCCAGCCCCTCCTTCGACACCGTCGCCAGATCGCGCAATTCGACCGTGAAGGTGCTGCCTCTGCCCGGCTCACTGGTCAACGTGATGTCACCGTTCATCATCTGCGCAAGACGCTTGGAGATCGCCAGACCCAGCCCCGTCCCCCCGTAGCGGGCCGCGCTCTGCCCCGTCATCTGCTCAAAAGCGCCGAAGACCTTGTCCTGCTGAGCGGCCGGGATGCCGATCCCCGAGTCCTCGACGGCGATGCGCACGGTCGTGCCGGCCTCGGTCGGCTCCGCCGTAGCAGAGATTTTCACATGGCCCGAGTCGGTGAATTTTATCGCGTTCGAGGCCAGGTTCACCAGGATCTGACGTAAGCGCAGTTCGTCGATGACGACCGCCTTCGGCAGGTCGTCGGCTTCGATGATCAGATCGATGCCCTGCTCCTGCGTCTTCTGCGCGAAGATCTGCCCGAGCTCGTTGCACAGGGCTTTCACGTCGGCTGCTTTGTACTGCAGCTCGAGTTTCCCCGCCTCAACTTTCGACAGGTCGAGGATGTCGTTTGGTGCGAATCGTGTCCAGATACTGGCGCTTCTGGGGTTCGCTCTCCAGTCCTGCCAGAATCTCCGAGAAGCCGAGAATCGCATTCATGGGTGTGCGGATCTCATGCGACATATTGGCGAGGAAGGCACTCTTGGAGGCATTGGCCGCATCGGCCTCTGTGCGCGCGGCTTCGGCGCTCTCCGTGCGCTCGCGCAATGCACGCAGATCGTCCATGCGGTGGAAACCCTCCGACAGGACCTGTGCCAGACGCTCAATGACGTCGATGGCCGTCTCGTCGAAGGCATCGGGGTCGAGACTGTTGATCGCCAGGGTGCCGTGCGAGAAGGGCACGTCGAGGATGGTGCGCATCCTCTGCCCATAGCTCCGCATGTTGGCGGCCTCGTCGTAGGGGTCATCGGTGTCGATGTCTGCTCGGTAGACCGGCACGCCACGACGCCAGAAATCGACAATAAGCGGGATCGCCTGATTGTTTTCGTCGAGCCGAACCCAATCCCCATCCTCCATCAGCCCGCGCACGTGCACAATGGTCTCACCGTTCTCTTCGCGAACGACGTTGACACCGCAATTGTTGAAGACTACGCCGGCGACACCCAAGGCTTCGTGCAGGACCAGCAGGATGCGGCGTTCATCCTCGGCCTCGGACGTGGTCAGGTTCCAGACGGCATCGCGCACCAATTGTACCGCCTGCCGCAGACGCTCTTCGCGCTGCCGCTCGGCCATCTCGGCCTCGACCTGCGCCTGCGCCGTCTCGGCGGCTGTCGTGCGTTCCTTCAGGGCCCGCAGGTCCTCCAGCCGCCGGAAACCCTCGGACAGGATGTCGGCGATCTTGGAGAGCAGCTCCAGATACGGAGTGAAGGCATCGGGCTCGGGGCTGTTGATCCCCAGGGTGCCGTGTGAGAACGGAATGTCGATGATGCTGCGTGGGATACTCGATGGACCCCAGTTGCGCTGCTCGTCCTGCGGGTCGTGACGCTGCAGGTCGGCTCGGTACTTCACCTCTCCACTCCGCCAGAATTCGATGACGATCTGCCCACGGGCCGGCTCCAGTATCCTGTCAATCAACTCCTTGTCGGCTTTGCCGACTCCGCAAGCATGGACCCGGGATTCCTCCTCGGATTCGATGACATTGACACCAAACGTCCTGAAGGGGATGCCGCTGTCGTCGAGGACGTCATTCAGCTGTACCAGCAGATTGTGCACCTCACTGGCACTGTCCAGGTGCCACACGGCTTCGCGGAAGCTGGCCATGAGCCGGTCGTGGTGTTCTCTCTGTTTGCTTTCAGTGATGTCCTCCTTCACGCCAACGAACCCAGTGATCTCTCCGCGTGCATCGAGGACAGGCGAGATGCTGGCATTCTCCCAGAAGATCTCACCACTCTTCTTCTTGTTCGCGAATTCGCCCCTCCATGTGTGCCCTGCGATCAGGGTCTTCCACATCTCCTCAAAGAACTCGCGAGGTTGTTGCGCCGAATTCAGGATGCGAGGATTCTGGCCGATGGCTTCTTCCTGGCTGTATCCGGTCACCTCGCAGAAGTGGGGATTCACGTATTCGATCGTGCCATCCGGGTCGGTGATGACCACCGAAACAGGGCTGTGTTCGATGGCGCGTGAGAGCCTGAGCCGCTCGCTGAAGATGGCTCTGATCTTCTCCTGCGCCGGGCTGGCCAGCAGCGCGTCTCGGTCGTGTTGGAGGGCCAGGAGCGACCGCGTATGCTCGACCAGCTTCGGATCAGAAGCCCAGGTCTTGGCATCCAAAAGATGCCCCTCGGCCCAGATGTTCTTCATCGTCTGGTGGGTCGATTGCAGCACCGTGTCGAGCCCTGCCACGGCCTGACTCCGCACGTCCCGCTCGACCATTCCCAAGGCGAACCAGGCAACAAACAGGACTGCACCGATGAAGAGTATAGACCCCGCCACCCCGGTCTTTGTCGCCACCTGCGTTCGTGTGTTATCGGACTGAACGTCCTCTTTCATCTCATCCCGTCTTGCTCGGGTGGTTACTTGAAGAGTCTGACTTTCCGCTGGTACTCCATCCGTTCTTCGAAGCTCACTGCCTCATGGCTCTCACCTACGTTGCTGCATTCAGGTCAAGAGAAGCAGGACTCTTCAGTGAGGTATCGTTCGCAGTCTTCGACGAGCCGCTCGGGAAATGGGCCACCCCAGGCACACGTACGCACTTGGGCGATGATGAAGGCAGCCTCAACCTGCCTGATGAGACCACCTATCTCTGGGCCAGCACTGTGGTACCCGGAAAGAAGGGGCTGGCGGGATGATTGGTCCTTGATGTCCAGCAGAAACCAGCCAAGATCTTCCGACTGGTAGGTCAATGTGCACAAATTGAAGTCAAGTGGGCCCATTTTTCCGCCGAGCTCGACGCAGTTGGCGGCTCCATTTCCCAGAGCATACAATATGGATGTCCCGTCCCTCTGGGCCGGTACGGAGCATCAGGCAGCTGTGGCCTCTCGCATCCTCGAGATCATCCGGTCGGGTCGAGCCATCGGGCGCCCAGAATGAGGCAGCATGAAGCCCTCGTCGGCCGTCTTGTGTGTGGCCGGGGAGGGGCGCGCGTGACCACCCGGGACGGTGGTCTTGCACCGTGGTACCCGAATGTGGAGAGTCGAATGCCAGATACAGCGTCACACACCTGGAGTTTCTCGCGCGCGGGCGGCTTCGACCAACCCAACGTGGATCACGCCAAGGACTTCGAGGCCCTGGGGGGACTGGATCTGAAGCTCTGGGCGGCCCTTGCCTGTCCCACCAAGGGGCTGGAGCTCGACGAGCGCACCCTGACGCTCATCGACACCGATGGCGACGGCCGCATCCGCGCGCCGGAGGTGATCGCCGCCGTCCACTGGGCGCAGTCCCACCTGAAGGACATGGGCGCCCTGGAGAAGGGGGGGAGCACGATCGCTGTGGCCGATGTGGGCGACGACAGCGATGCGGGCCGCGTGATCGCGGCGGCGGCGAAGCGCATCTCCCAGGAGCTCGGCAAGGCGGACGCCACGACGGTGTCCCTCGAAGACGTTGCCAGGACTGCGGCGGTGATGGCGCAGGCTCCGCTCAACGGCGACGGCATCGTGCCACCCGATGCGGCCGACGACGAGGCGGTCCGCCAGGCGCTCGGCGACATCGTGGGCTGCACCGGCGGCGTCGTCGATCGCAGCGGCAAGCCCGGCGTCGATCGGGCGCAACTGGACGCCTTCATGGCGCAGGCCGCCGCGTACCTGGCATGGTCCGACCGGGCCACCGCCGAAGGGGACGCCCTGCTGCCCGCCGGGACCGCGACGGCGGCAGCAGCAGCGGCCATCGCGGCAGTCGGTGTCAAGGTGGACGACTTCTTCTCCCGCTGCCGTCTCGCCGCCTTCGACGCGCGGGCGCTGCCGGCACTGAACCGGCAGGAAGAAGAGTACCTGGCCATCGCGGCGCAGGATCTGTCAGCCAGCGCCAAGGAGCTCGAGGCTTTCCCGGTCGCGCGGATCGAGGCGCACCGGGCGCTGCCGCTGGTCGACGGCCTCAACCCGGCGTGGGCGCAGGCTATCGCCACCTTGCGGTCCGCCGCCGTCGTTCCCCTGCTCGGCGAGGACAAGGACAGCCTCGCCGATGTCGAGTGGGCGGCCCTCCAGGCCAGGATCTCGCCCTACGCCGCGTGGCAGGCTGCCAAGCCGGTGAACTGCGTCGAGGGTCTCGGCGTGGAGCGGCTCCGTCAGCTGGTCAGTGGCGACACCGGGGAGGCCATCGCCAGTCGGATTGCCGCCGACGCCGCCCTGGCCTCCGAGTACGACGGCGTCGCCGCCGTCGAGCGCCTGATCCGCTACCAGCGCGACCTGCGGCAGCTGGTGTGCAACTTCGTCAACTTCCTGGACTTCTATCATAGCGCGGATGGCGGCGTGAAAGCTGTGTTCCAGGTCGGCACCCTCTACCTGGACGGACGCGCCTGCGACCTGGTCGTGCGCGTCCGCGACGCCGCTCGGCATGCTCTCCTCGCCGCTCAGTCCAAGGCCTACCTCGCGTACTGCACGTGCACGCGGCCGTCCGCAGAGAAGATGGAGGTCGTCGCCGTGTTCAGCGACGGCGATGCCGACGCCCTGGGGGTTGGCCGCAACGGCGTCTTCTACGATCGCCAGGGCCGCGACTGGGATGCGACGATCACGAAGGTTGTCGTCAACCCGATCGGCCTGCGCGAGGCGTTCTGGGCGCCTTACAAGCGCGTTGTCAGCATGCTCGAGGAACTGGCGGCGAAACGGGCCGCCGCCGCCGACAAGGAGGTGGAGGGCGCGACCAAGGCGGCCGCCGAGGTCGACGTTGGGAAGACCGACGAGCCGAAGAAGATCGACGTCGGTACCGTCGCCGCCCTCGGTGTCGCGGTAGGTGCCATCGGCGCCTTCCTGACGGCCCTCCTGGGCTACGTCACGAACATGTTCGACCTGCATTTCTGGGTGATCTGCACGATCCTGGCGGGCCTCGTGGTCCTGATCTCGACGCCGTCGATGCTGATCGCCTGGCTGAAGCTGCGCCAGCGCAACCTGGCCCCGATCCTGGACGCCAATGGCTGGGCGGTGAACGGCAGCGTCAAGCTCTCGACCCGCTTCGGCCGCAAGCTGACACACGTTGCCCGGCTGCCGAAG
>CALFPI010000073.1 GCA_937919035.1 uncultured Gemmatimonadaceae bacterium | reverse complement strand
GACAAGTCGTAGGTATCGGACAGCTCCTGCAGCATCGCCTTGGCGACGGTGCCATTCACACCAGTAAGCAGCACGCTCTTCATCTTGGGAAGGTCCTTTCGTTCTGTTCACACAATGATTGCACGGGCATTCCATCCGCACCCAATGTCACCATCGATGCGATCGCTGTCGATCAACCAGACCAGGGTGTCTGCTCAGGTGCCGTACTTCGTCAACTGCTCGCGCAGGTCGCCGATTCCGCTGACAATGTGGGCACCAATCTCGCGCAGAGGCTCGGCGTAGCTGTCGCTGGCTCGGCCACCGACAAAGATCGCGACATCATCATCCAGTCCCGCGCGCAAGCGGCTCAACTCGCGGGAAAGCTGCGGGTCAGCAAAGGGGAAGACGATGCTCAAGGCAACCACACGGGCCCCATGACGTCTGGCGGCACCGGAGATCTCATCCGCCGGCAGGTCGGGTCCCAGATACACGGCACGCCAGCCCGCGGCTGCAGCCACAATCGCGACCATCATGGCGCCGATCTCGTGCACCTGGCCCGAGGGTGTTGTGACGACGATGCCCGGGCCGCTGGTCGCCATGCGCCGCAGATCATGTATGCTGCCCAGAAAGGCGCGCACGATGGCCGAAGCCATATGCTCGTCGGCAATTCGCAGAGTGCCCCGTTCCCACGACGTTCCAATCTGATCCATCAGCGGATCGATGACTGTCTCCATCAGTGCATTGCGGCTCATGTCCGTCGCCGCCCTGGCCAGTTGGGCCTCCAGGCCTGCCGCATCGAGACGCTCGATTGCCGCCATAGCTGCCACGACGTAGTCGCCGGGTTCAGCAGCTTGCTTTTCGCCTGCCTCCAGACGCTTGGGAGAATCCTGTCGAATCAACTCGGCCAGGCGCTCATCCGGAAGCGTGGCGATCCGCCCGATGCTATGCCCTGCCTTGGTCGCCATGTGCAGGAGCCTGAGCCGTTCAATATCGGCATCGGTATACAGCCGTCGATTCGTTGGGGTGCGCACCGGCTCAACCGCCCCATAACGTCGTTCCCAGACCCTGATCACGTGGGCTGACAGCCCTGTGCGTCTGGTAACCACCCGGATGGCATGGCCGTGTTGATCATCTTGCCGGACTGTTTCCAATTCCTGCTCCCATAGACGAGACAGTGCCAAATTATCTCCTGTCTATAATATGTCAAGCTGATATCGAGATATTTTCTTGGACTCACGGAGGAAACTCACGTACACGGTGAAATAAGTCCTGCTAAACACTGACTTTTTTAGTAGACATTTTCTTGACACTTAATAGACATCGGGATATGTTGTGCGCAGATCAACGTCACGATTGCCACATATCGAGGTCAGACATGAGCGTCCGTTCAGCGCACGCACGGGAAGAACAGCTACTTGACGTATATTGGCGCGAAATCAAGGACAATCCTCCTCTGACTCGAACCGAGGAAATCGATCTGTTCACGCGACTGCGCGCCGGTGATGAGGCAGTACATCAGCGGATTGTCGAGTCAAACCTTCGCTTTGTTGTGAAAATTGCCAACGAGTATGCCCGCGCGGACGGACCTTCGGTGCTGGAACTCGTCGCCGAAGGCAATGTCGGACTGCTCACGGCGATCCGGCGATTCGATGAAAGTCTCGGCTTCAAGTTCATCACCTATGCGGTCTGGTGGATCCGTCGATCCATTCTCCGCGCCATGGCCGATCATCGACACTCCCTGCGACTGCCTTTGAGTCGAATGGAGGACCATCATAAGCTTGAGAAGCAGGCAGATCATCTGGCGCAGTTGCTGGGGCGGGCCGCAAGTTTTGACGAGGTCGTCGAATCGGCAGGGGTCAGTCCGGCGCGGGCCCTCAATGCCTCCCACGCATCGTACCGGGCGTTGTCCCTGGATGCACCTGTGAACGGTGATTCTGCCCTAAGCCTGCACGCGTTGCTGCCGGCGCCCGACGAAGACAGCGGCGACGAAGAGTTGATGCTGAACACGATGACAGAGTGCCTGACGCAGTTGCGACAGCGCGACGCCGAAGTCCTGCGGGCCTACTACGGGCTCGGCAGTGAGGAGCCCAGGACCCTGGAGCAGATCGGCACTCAGATGGGTATCACGCGGGAGCGCGTGCGGCAGTTGCGCAACCGGGCGTTGAGTTGTCTGCGCGAGGAATGTGGTCAGCAGCTGCAGTCGTTGATGAGCAACTGAGTCCGGATTCGTGATGACCGAAGAATCGATTCTTCTCACAGGGGCAACCGGCTACGTCGGCGGCAGGCTGCTTGAACGTCTGTCAACGACACGACACAAAGTTCGGTGTCTCGTCCGCGATCCGCAGAGGCTTGTGGGTCGGCCCGGCAGTCAGGCGGCGCAGATCGTCGTCGGCGATGTACTCGATGCGGGATCCCTGCAAGGTGCATTCGATGGCATCACGGTCCTGTTCTATCTGGTCCACAGCATGGGCTCGACCACCGGTTTCGAGGAAGCCGATCGCGTCGCCGTCGAGAACGTGCTCGCCGAGGCGCGTCGTGCCGGCGTGCGCAGAATCGTCTACCTCGGTGGATTGGGGCGCGAGGGTGACGCGGACTCGGCGCACCTGCGCAGTCGCCACGAAGTGGGTGCGCTGCTTCGTGGCAGCGGCATCCCCACACTCGAGTTCCGCGCCAGCATCGTCATCGGGCCGGGCAGCCTGTCTTTCGACCTCATACGCTCGCTCGTTGAACGACTGCCCGTGATGATCACGCCCCGGTGGGTGCGGTCCCTGGCGCAACCGATCTACATCGATGACGTGCTCAGCTATCTGATGGCCGCCATTGACGCCGAGGCGACCCGTGGCGTTGTCGAAATCGGTGGGCCGGATCGAGTCAGCTACTCGGATCTGCTGCTGCTGTACGCCAGACAACGCAAGCTGCGCAGATCGGTCATTCACGTCCCGCTACTGACGGCGCGCCTGTCGAGCTTGTAGCTCGGGCTGGTGACACCGGTCTACGCGCGAGTGGGCAGAAAACTGATCGACAGCCTGCGTCACGACACCGTTGTCGAAGATGACAGGGCGGCGCGGCAGTTTCCCGGGGTACATCCGCGGGGCGTGGCAGAGGCCATGACGTTGGCCATACAGAATGAGGAAGCTGCCATCCTGTCGACGCGCTGGATGGATGCGCTCAGCGCATCGGTGCAGTCCCCCTCCTGGCGGGGCCAGAGTTGGGCGCGCCGTCGCATCGACAGCCGGGCCATCCACATTGCCGCTGTGCCAGGGGTGGTCTGGGAGGCTGTCCGCCGCATCGGCGGGCGGCGCGGTTACTACTATAGCGACTGGCTCTGGCAGATGCGCGGGGCGATCGACCTGCTCTTCGGTGGTGCCGGCATGAGACGGGGCCGGCGCGATCCGGTAGGTCTGTTGCCGGGCGATACAGTGGACTTCTGGCGTGTGGAAGTTGTGGAACCGGAGCGCCTGCTGCGACTGACGGCGGAGATGAGACTGCCCGGGCGTGCCTGGCTGCAGTTCGAGTTGCAGGCGGAAGAGGGTGGCACTTGTCTGCGCCAGACGGCGATCTACGATCCCCGAGGCGCCATAGGAATTCTGTACTGGTGGTCCGTTGCCCCCTTGCACCACCTGGTCTTTGGTGGCATGCTGCGTGGCCTTGCCGAGGCCGCAGCCGCAGCCGCCGGGACACCACCTGCGTCCGGCCCTGAGCCGCCGCCGGCAGCCTTGCCCGAATGCCCTGCATGAGACGCCGCATCGCCATCATCGGCGCCGGCATATCGGGACTCGTCTCGGCCCATCTGCTACAACGCCGGCACGATATCACCCTCTTCGAGGCAGCCGACTACGTTGGCGGCCATACCAACACAGTCGATGTGGATGGCCCCGACGGGAGCCACGCCATAGATACGGGATTCATCGTCTTCAACCCGGAATCCTATCCGAATTTCGTCCGCCTCCTCGAGCAACTCCAGGTCGAGTCGCAGAAGACGAGCATGACCTTCAGCGTCAGCTCTGCCCGCAGTGGGCTGGAGTATGGCGGCGGCGGACTGCAGCGGATCTTTGCCCAGCGCCGCAATCTGCTTCGTCCGGCCTTCCACCGCATGCTGGTTGAAATCCGTCGATTCTATCGGGAGGCGCCGGAACTGCTGGAGGGAGATGGCCAGCAGAGCACGACCATCGGCGAGTATGTCGAGCGCAAGGGATTCTCCCGGATGTTCATCGAGGAGCATCTGATCCCCTTCGGTGCAGCCATCTGGTCGGCATCCACGCAGGACATGTACGACTTCCCCGCCCGCTTCTTCGTGCAGTTCTTCGCCAACCACGGATTCCTCCGTCTGCAAAAGCCGGAATGGCGGGTTGTCACCGGTGGATCCCGGCAGTATGTGGCGCCCCTGACGTCATCCTTTCGCCAGCGCCTGCGCCTCAACACCCCCGTGAAACAGATTCTGCGACGGGCCGATGGCGTCGATGTGCTGACGGCAGATGGGCAATCCGAAAGCTTCGACGATGTCGTGCTGGCTGTGCATTCGGATGTGGCCCTGCGGCTGCTTGGCGACCCCACCGCAGAAGAGCAGTCGATCCTGTCGGCCATGGGATATCAGGAGAATCGAGTGCTGTTGCACACCGATATCTCGGCTTTGCCCAGATCGAGGCGGGCCTGGTCCAGCTGGAACTACCGGGTGCCGGCGCAGGTGGCGGAGCAGGTGACGGTCACCTACAACATGAACATGCTGCAGGGATTGCAGACGGCCGAAACCTACTGTGTAACTCTGAACGACTGCGACACGGTGGACCCGGACCGGGTCCTGCGTGCGTTCACCTACCACCACCCCAGATACACGCTCGACTTCATCGCCGCGCAGAATCGCCATGGCCAGATCAGCGGCGTCGCGCGGACGCACTACTGCGGCGCCTGCTGGGGCTATGGCTTCCACGAAGACGGCGTCGTCAGTGCCCTGCGTGTGGCCCGCCACTTCGGAGAACAACTGTGACGCCGACGCAGGTCAGTTGCATCTACGAGGGCTCGGTACGTCACCGCCGGTTCGGCGCCAGGAAACACAGCTTCCGGCAACCGCTGTTCATGATGTATCTCGATCTCGAGGAACTGCCGACCCTCTTCGCCAGCCGCTGGTTCTGGGCGGCACGCCGTGGCAACTGGGCAGCGTTTCGACGCGAAGATCACGTCGGCGATCCGGACCGAGCCCTTGACGTATCGATTCGAGATCTGGTCGAACAGCGCCTCGGGCGTCGCCCTCTGGGATCGATTCGGCTGCTGACACATATGGCCTATGGTGGTCACCGCTTCAACCCGGTGAGCTTCTACTACTGCCACAGCCCCGATGGTCAGATCGAGGCGGTTGTGGCTGAGATCAACAACACGCCATGGAATGAACAGCACTGCTATGTCCTCGACGTGCCCGACGGGCGTCTCGAACGCATCCGGTTCGAATTCGACAAGAGCTTTCACGTATCGCCCTTCATGCCCATGAACCAGCGCTATCGCTGGCGCTTCACGCGACCCGATCAACGGTTGGCGGTGCACATGATCAGCCTCGATGAGGCGGGCGAGTCGGTATTCGATGCGAGTCTGGTTCTTGCACGAAAGGAAATCACAAGTCTGTCTCTGGCTCGTGTACTTCTGCGTCACCCTCTTATGACCGTTCACGTAACCGCCGCCATCTACTGGCAGGCATTCCGACTTTGGAGGAAGGGATGTCCGTACTTTCCGCACCCCAGGCATACGACCACACCCGACATCAAACCAGGCATGCCGCAGCCTTGACGGGTGCCATACGCCAGCTCTCAAGCGGGGCGAGCCTGCACGCCACAGGCCGGACCGATCGCCTGGCGCGGCAGGCGATCTTCGCCCTTCTGCGGGGGATCCGCTGCGCTCATCTGCAGGTGTCCGACGCAGATGGTACGTATGCGTTCGGTCGGCGGGAGGCTCCCCTTTCGGCCACCATCCAGGTCCGTGACCCGGCGGTGTACCGCCGCATCCTCCTGGGGGGAAATCTGGCTGCGGGCGAGTCCTTCGTCGATGGTGACTGGGATTGTGATGATCTCGTCGCCGTCTGCCGCATCTTCATTCTCGAGGACCAGCTGCTCAACGGCAAAGTCCCGGGGCTGCTGCGGCTGTTGCGTCCGGCCACCTGGTTGTGGCATGCATTGCGGCGCAACACGCGCTCGGGCAGCCGACGCAACATCGCCGCCCACTATGACCTGGGGAACGAGTTCTACAAGCTGTTTCTCGATGAGCAGCTGATGTACTCCAGCGCCATCTTCCCGCACGAAAGCTGCACGCTGGACGTGGCCGCTCGCTACAAGAACGAGCGCATCTGTCGCAAGCTGGATCTGCATCCGGGGTTGCGCCTGCTGGAGATCGGCACCGGCTGGGGTGGCTTCGCGTTGTATGCAGCAAGGGAGTACGGCTGCCATGTCACGACAACCACGCTCTCCCGCCACCAGTACGAGTTGGCCACGGAGCGTGTCGCGCAGGCGGGCCTGAAGCATCTGATCGATGTACGTCTCGAGGACTATCGCGACCTGCAAGGCAGCTACGATCGCATCGTCTCGATCGAGATGATCGAAGCCGTTGGCTACCAGTATCTCGACACCTACTTCGAACGCTGCGCGGATCTGCTGCGTGCAGACGGGCGCATGCTGGTCCAGGGCATCACCGTACCGGAGTGGGCCTGGGAACGGCACAAGCGCTCGGTTGACTTCATGAAGCGCTACATCTTTCCGGGGTGCAGCCTGATTTCGATTGGCGGCGTGTCGAAAGCCCTCTCCGGGACGGATCTGCGCTGGGAGAACCTCGAGGACATCGGGCCACACTACGCGCGCACCCTGAACGATTGGCGAGCTCGTTTCCACAGTCGCCTGGAAGAGGTGCTGCAACTCGGCTTCGACGAGAATTTCGTCCGTATGTGGGACTTCTATCTGGCCTCATGTGAGGCGGCCTTCGCCGAACGCTACACCTCCGTCGTACAGATCCTGCTGGCCCGGGCCGCTGACCGCGGTGCGTCTCTGCTACCCGCGATGCCCCGGCCCGCGCAGGCCGTTGCCAGTTGATGACCAGCGCCTCACTGGCTGAACTGCCGTTGCTCCTGATCCTGCTGACGGTGGTTTTCCTGCTGACGGTGGTTTTCCTGCTGTTGTGGCTGTTGCAGTGGCGTACCCGGAACGCCTCCTGGGCGGATGCGGGTTGGGCCGTGGCAGTCGGAGCGGTCATGGGCTGGTTGCTGGTGCAGGGAGAAGGAGACACCAACCGGCGACTGCTCGCGGGCTTGCTGATCGGACTCTGGGCGGCCCGACTCGGGTTGCACCTGCTGCGTCGCGCCGTGCAACCGGAAGAGGACGGCCGCTTTCGCGCTATGCGGTTGCAGTGGGGTGACAGGGCACAGCAGAATTTCCTCCGCTACTTCCTGTTGCAAGTACCGCTGGTTCTGCTTTTTGCCCTGCCGGCGGCGGCGCTGGCGGATGACCCGCGCGCGCTGGCGGGCCGCGATCTGCTGGGCCTGGGGCTGGGGCTGTGTGGTCTGCTCGGCGTCAGCGTCGCCGACGCACAATTGCACCGACATCGCAGCAAGTCTGAGGACGTGTGCCAGACCGGACTTTGGCGCTACTCCCGGCACCCGAACTACTTCTTCGAGTGGTTGTTCTGGTGTTGCTGGCCCTGGATGGCGCCGCTGACCCCGCCGGGCCTGCTGGCCTGGATCACACCCGTCGCTGCGTACCTGTTGCTGACACGGGTGACGGGGATTCCACCGGCTGAACGCCGGGCGCTGCAGCGACGTGGCGATCTCTATCGCCGCTACCAGATGGTAACGAGCCCCTTCTTTCCAAGACCCCTGCTCAAGCCCCCAATCTCCAGACCGGATGGAATCTGATGAAAACGGCAATCGAACTTGCGGAACGCGGCCTGCTTCCGGACATCGCCCTGCGTGCAGGCATCCGCCAGATGGTAGCTCGCCGCCGTCGCGCCATGGGCGAACCGACGGGCAGTTTGCTGGTTTCGAACCAGCAGATGTTTGCCGACCGGCTGGCGGGCGGTCCCATCGCCGTGGAAACCGATGCAGCCAACGCGCAACACTATGAAGTGCCGGCGCGCTTCTTCGAAGCCGTCCTCGGCCCTCGACTCAAGTACTCCTCCTGTTACTACCCGAGCGAGCAGGCGACACTGGCTGAAGCGGAAGAGGCGATGCTGGCCCTCACCTGCGAGCGTGCCGGCCTGACCGATGGCATGGATCTACTGGAACTGGGTTGCGGCTGGGGTTCGCTGACGCTGTGGATGGCGGCACACTACCCCAGCAGCGCGATCACGGCTGTTTCGAACTCGGCATCGCAGCGTCTGTTCATCGAACATAAGGCTCGGGAGATGGGGTTGGCGAACGTCCGCATCATCACTGCCGACATCAATGAGTTTGTTCCCCCTGGCACGTATGATCGCATCGTTTCGGTGGAGATGTTCGAACATCTGCGCAACTGGCCCCTCATCTTCAGCCGCGTCGCCAGCTGGATGCGCCCCGAAGCTCGCGCCTTCCTGCACGTATTCTGCCACAGGACGCAGCCCTATCTGTACGGAGACAATGGTCAGGGCGACTGGATGGCGCGTCACTTCTTCACCGGCGGCATGATGCCTTCAGATGATCTGCCGCGTTACATCGACAGTCCCCTTGAGGTAGAGGAGCATTGGCAGGTCGACGGTTCGCACTACGAGCGCACCGCCAACGACTGGCTCGCCAATCTGGACCGGCAACGAGGCCTGCTGATGCCCGTGCTTGCGGCGACGTACGGAGCGGCCGACGCCCGGCGCTGGCTGCATCGCTGGCGTCTGTTCTTCATCGGATGCGCCGAGCTCTTTGGCCACCGCCACGGTCAGGAGTGGCGGGTTGCGCATCATCGACTGAAGCTCCGTGCAGACCGCTGAGGGCGACTGCCGCAGCCTGCGGCGACTGGGTCTGCAGGTCTGGCTGCCGATCGTCGTCTGTCTGCCCATGCTCGTCTGTCTGGGCTGCAACTCGAACGCAAAGGAAGATCCAATGGAGCAGTTGCAGGCAGGGCTGGAACGGACAACGCCTGAGCATGTGGGCCAACTGCAGGCGGGCAGCGCCGAGGAGGAGGCTGCTCTGGCTCGTTTTGCGGACTTCGTCTCTCGCATGTCTGTCGAACGCACACCGCCGATGGTGGCAGAGGTATACGCAACGCAGGTCTACTTCAATGATACCCTGAAAGAGATCAACGATCGCGAGGCCCTGGCCACCTACTTCCGCCATTCTCTCGGCGGGGCCGAGGAAGTGACCGTTGAGATTCTCGATGTGGCACGGTCAGACACCGACTACTACGTGCGCTGGTTGATGTCCATCCGCTTCCGGAAACTGGCGGACAACAAACTGACACGCTCCACGGGCGTGTCGCATCTGCGCTTCGATCGAGACGGCAGGATCGTATTCCACCAGGACTACTGGGATTCGGCCAGTGGATTCTTCCAGTACGTGCCCGTTGTCGGGCGCCTCATTGGCTGGGTCAAGAGGCGCCTTTGAGTCCCGCCGTCATCCTCTGGTACAGGGGCCATGACCTGCGCGTCAACGACAACGAGGCATTGTCGGCAGCGGCGCAGAGTGGTCAGGTGTTGCCGGCATACGTGCACGCCCCTGCCGACGATGGTCCATGGGCCCCCGGTGCAGCATCACGCTGGTGGCTGCATCGATCACTGCAGGCGCTGGCGGAACAACTCAGAGCCGTCGGCCTGCGGCTGATCCTGCGGCGTGCGGAACATGCCGTGGACGGACTGCTGACGCTGCTGGAGGAGAGTGGTGCCACGGCGGTCTACACGCACCGTCGCAGTGAGCCGGAAGCTGCTGCCGTCGAGGCGGCGGTGGCGCAGGCCCTGGCCCGCAAGGGCGTGGGCTTTCATCTGCTCCAGGCCCACACCCTCGCACCCCTCGGCGCCATGCGCACCCTCGAGGGCAACCCCTACCGGGTCTTCACGCCGTTCTACCGATCGCTGATGCGCCGCGACGAACCGGCCGAGCCCCTGCCGGTGCCAGTTGTGCGGCCCATGACCCCCTGGCCCGCATCCGACACAATCGAGCAGTTGGGTCTCGATCCGCAGCATGAATGGACGTCTGGCCTTGCGCACGCCTGGACGCCGGGAGAGCGAGGCGCCCTGCAGAGACTGCAGACGTTTGGCCAATATCTTGGTGACTATAGCCAGCAGCGCGACCGTCCGGATACGGACGGGACCTCCTGCCTGTCGCCACATCTTCGTTTTGGCGAACTGTCACCGCGTCAGGCATGGCATGGGGCCCGCATCGCCGCAGGACTGCAGGCGGAGCCCTGGCTCAGACAACTCGCGTGGCGCGATTTCGGTCATCATCTGTTGCACGCATTTCCACATACCGTCGATCGCCCCCTGCGTGAGATGTTTGCTGCCTTTCCCTGGAGTCAGGATCAAAGGGCCCTGCGGGTCTGGCAGAAAGGGGCAACAGGCTTTCCTTTCGTCGACGCCGGAATGAGGCAACTGTGGCATACAGGATGGATGCACAATCGTGTGCGCATGGTTGCCGCCTCCTTCCTCGTCAAGGACCTCATGATCTCCTGGCAGCACGGCGCGCGCTGGTTCTGGGACACGCTGGTCGACGCCGATCTGGCAAACAATACGCTGGGTTGGCAGTGGGTCGCCGGTTGCGGCGCTGACGCGGCGCCCTACTTCCGCGTCTTCAACCCGGTGACGCAGGGCGAAAAATTCGATCCGAATGGCGCTTATGTTCGTCGCTGGGTTCCGGCTCTGCGAGAGCTGACGGGAAGGGCTGCGCACAGACCATGGCGAGTGTCGTTGCCCGGTCGCCGCTACCCGGAGCCGATGATCGACCATGCCGAGGCGCGAATCGCCGCCCTGGCTGCCTACAAGGAGATTCGCCCATGAAGATCTATCGACTGAAACGGCAGCAGAAACTGGCTCTGGGTCTGGACGAGGCCTGGGCGTTCTTCTCCAATCCCAGGAACCTGGAGCGTATCACCCCCGAAGATCTCCATTTCCACATCTTTACCGATCTGCCGGATGCCGTGTACACGGGCCTGATGATCGGCTACAGGCTGCGCGTGCCACCGGGCCTGCCCGTGACCTGGTGGACGGAGATCAAGAGCGTCGAAGCGC
>CALFPI010000072.1 GCA_937919035.1 uncultured Gemmatimonadaceae bacterium | reverse complement strand
CAATGACGGGCTCGCCAGCAATGGGTTGTATGTCCGGATGGATCTGCAACCCGGCGCGAAGTGCCTCTCGTTCCGCATCGCGTGGCTCCTCGGGCAATCGATACGCGGCAAACGCCCCAGCGCTGCGACGGAAGTCAGCGGGCGGCCAACTGTCATCCCCGGGCCAGGTCGACTCATCCCAACCGGGCAACTGCAGCCACTGCGAATGTTGCTGCGCCTGACCTGGTGAGGGTGCGTGGACGATGGCCAGACCGGCCTGACGGCTCGCAGCCAGCAGCGGGCGCAATCGCTGCTGAATGATGGCCTCAGCCCGCGCCTCGGTGTCTTTCAGGTAGTGCTGATTCCACACGTCGAGCAGTACGAGTGCACACTGGGACCGGGGTATGGTCCAGTCCAGGTGAGCATAGCCGGTATTCGACTCGACCCAGTCAACACCGGGGTCCACGTGCCAGCGGTAGTAGCGTGGCTGCAGGCGGATCTCTTCAGCGGACACAGGTCATCTCCTTCGTCAGCGGCATCAAGCGGGCAAATCTGTATGGCGCTGGTGGCTCATGGCGACGGCCTTGTTGATGATCTGCCGCGCCTGTCTGTCATCGAAGGGTTTCTGCAGCAGAAAGTCAAAGGATTCGAGCCGGACATCCTCCGCTTCCAGAGCCCAGCCGCTCATCAGCACGGTCGTCAGACGTGGATCCTGCGCCCGCGCCTGACGAGCCACCTCATCCCCGGGGGCCCCGGGGATGCCAAGATCAAGAATGGCGACGTCCACGTCGCCGCCGCTGAGTGTGGTCAGCGCCAGACTGCCGTCGTCAACGACCTCCACACGATGCCCCATATTCCGGGCGCAATCGGCCAGAACCATCGCAACGATTGCTTCGTCCTCGGCGATCAGAATTCGCACCTTCTCTGAGCTCTCTTCGGCTGGGGGAAGAGCCTCTTCCTGCACATGTGGCTCCAGTTGGCCATTCCACGGTGGCAGCAACAGCGAGAAAGTCGTGCCTGCTCCCGGGCGGCTGTCGACCCTCAGATCGCCACCCCAGCGTTGCACCGAACGATGCACCGTGGTCAGCCCGAGTCCGGTGCCGATATTGACCTTGGTTGTGAAGAAGGGCTCGAAGACCCGACTCACAGTCTCGGCATCCATCCCGGTGCCGGAATCGGTAACACTGAGCAAAATGACATCCTCCTGCATTCGCGTCCGCACCGTCGCCGTGCCTCCTGTAGGCATGGCATCGGCGGCATTAAAGAGAAGGTTCAGGATGGCGTCGTGCAGTCCCGTACGGTCGCACCGGGCCAGTGGCACGGGAACCAGCTGTGTCTCGACGGAGATCTCGGCACCAGCGGCGCCGGCTTCCCATTTCGGTCTGGAGGCCTCGATGGCCTCGTGGATCACGGCTACAACATCAACCGCCACGAGGGGGATCCTCGCATCGGTGGGACCGCCCTGATTCAAACGCTGGACGAGATCCCGGGCCCGCTCCGCCGCCAGTACAATGGTATGGGCATCCCGCGGCAGTTGTTCCGTCTCACCATCCTGCAGACGTCGTGCGGGTGCCAGAATGCCAACGAGGATGTTGTTGAGGTTGTGGGCGATGCCTGCCGCCATCTCCCCTGCTGCCAGCAGGCGTTGCGAGCGCACACGCTCTTCTTCCACTCGCTTTCGCTGCGTCAGATCATGCAGGACAGCAACCCGACCCCGTTGCACACCGCGGTGATCACGCACAGCCGCCAGGCGGACTTCGAACACGCGCCCCGGTTCTGCTGTTCCTCCGAGGCGGATTTCGTACTGCGCCGGCAACGGCCCGTCACGCCTCAGGACTTCTGCCAGAGGCCCCGGCAGGTCTGCCGGTTGGCTGCCGACGAGCTGCCGCGCGCTGCGTGCCAGCAGCACTTCGGCGGCAGGATTGGCATCGGCGATGCTGCCGTTCGTACCGATGACGAGGACGGCATCCTGCAGGCCCTCGACGACGCTGTCGCGGGCAACGGGCACAACGCTGAGAAACAGCAACCGCACCAGTGCCCAGCCGATGGCCAGAGCGTAGAAGAAGAAGGAGAAGGGTGTCAGATCGAGGTGGGGATAGGGGCTCAGACCGAAGAGATACACCGCATTGGCCACCCAAGGCGCCATGATTCCCAGGACCACAACCGCCGCCTGCAGTCGATAGAGGTGTGGCGAGCGCAGAATGACAGGCACAAGGATGATCGTCGCCCACGCCATGAGCCCATAGGAGTAGAGCGTGTGTACCCAGAACAGCGGTCCGTACGCCCAGGCAACCATGACGGATCCGTCGACCACCAGCTGCTGACCACCGGCGCGCAGCAGGGGGATCGACTCACTGGCAAAGGCGAGCAGTACGGTGAGGGCCGGCTCCACACACAACCACAGCGTCATCCGCCGGGACAACAGACTACCCCGCCCGACATAGATCAGAGCAAAGCTGATCATGATCGCCGGTGCCGAGGCGATGAAGATGTACTGCACATTCGCCCAGAACAGTTGCGCGGCATAGTTGGCGCTCGACAGTTCCATGGCGTAGCCCAGGTTCCAGCACGCCGTCATGACGAAGCTCGCCGTCGCCGGCCCCACACCCGGCGCCGGGCGA
>CALFPI010000071.1 GCA_937919035.1 uncultured Gemmatimonadaceae bacterium | reverse complement strand
GTGCGCGAAGGTATGGGAGGAACGCTGCGGCTGGGATTTGATGATGACCAGGTGGCCTGCGGCGCTCTGGCGGTGCTGCAGCGTTTGGGGTACGAGGCAAGACGCCTGTGAGTGAGGTGCCTGTGGGCGACATCCGCACGATGACGAAGACAACGTACCTGCAGGGCGACGTGCGTGTGCCCGGCGAACTGCGCACCGCGACGCAGGCCTTCTGGCTGGCAGCCATCTCCGAGGGGACCAGTTGCTTTAGCCATGTTCCCCCGTCGGCAGCGGCGACGCTCGAGTTGCTGCAGGTGCTTGGCGTCGAGGTCACCCGTGACAACGACACGGCAACTGTCTGTGGCGTCGGATTACACGGTCTGCGTCAGTCTCCGGACGTGATCGATCTGGACATTCCGGAACCGGCGCTGCTGCCGGCCGTGGCGATTCTGTCGCAGCAGAGCTTTGTGTCCCGCGTACGCATCCCGGCCCAGTCGCGGGATCCGGCAGTGCAACTGCTTGGCTTGCTGGCACGCACAGGAGCGGCATACGCACAGGAAGACGAACTGCTGCTGCGCCTCGATGGCACAGAAAGTCCCGTCGGGGTCACGTACGAGGCAAGCGACCTGCCTGGCTCGGTAAAACTGGGCTTGCTGACGGCGGGGCTTTTCGGTGACAAACCGACGGTCGTGCGCGAGTCGCCCTCGTCAAAGGATCGGGTGGACGCACTGCTCAAGGCACGTGGTGTCAGTGTCGATGGCAGTCGGCAGGCCGATCCGACGGTGCGCACGATCACCCTCAAGCCGGCAACACCCCGTGCTCTCGACGTCGACATCGCCGGTGACCTGGCGTGCGCACTGCCTTTCATCGTTGCGGCGCTGGGTGTTCGACGTGCGGCTGTGACGATCGGCCGCGTCATGCTGCGGCCGGAGAATCGAGTCTTCATCGATATCGTGCGGCAGATCGGTGGTGAACTGGAGATTGTCGACAACGATGACGGCACCGTTGACCTGTTGGTAAAGGGAGCGGGCAAAATGAAGGCCACACGGATCGCTGAAAAGCGCTCGCAGAGTCTGCTGGATCATGTGGCGCTGCTGGCGGTCCTGGCGACGCAGACCGAGGGTGAATTCATCATTCGCGACGTTGAATCACTGCGTGATGGGGCCTTCGATTTCATCGACCATCTGGCCAACCAACTGCGCGCCATACAGGCGAAGGTTGGCGAGTACTCGTATGGTCTGGTAATCGATGGTGGACGCCCGCTGCTGGGCGCACGTATTGAGACGCGCCGGCACGCCGGCCTTACGCAGGCTTTTGCTGTTGCCGGACTGTTGGCGACGGGTACAATGGAAATAGAAGACACGGACTGCGTTGATCGGGTTTTCCCCGGTTTTTTTGCCCAACTCGACGCACTGCAGTCACACAAGACGAGGGAGAAAACCACATGAGAGCGTTGCTGCGGCTCTTCGTGCTGGGCACGGTCATCTTTGGTGGTGGCGTTGTGTTGATCAAGCTGCTGTATGGGGTCACCTGGGGTGAGGCACTGGAGATTGCTGATCAGTTCGTCGAGGACGCATTGGATTGATCAGCGGGCGGACCGGCATCCTCGGCGTGATCGGCCATCCGGTGACGCATTCGGGGTCGCCGGCGATGCACAACGCAGCACTCCAGGCTACGGGGCTGGACTTTGTCTACGTCGCCTTTGGCGTACCTCCCGAGGGCGCCGCTGCCATCGGTGTGGCCATGCGTGCGCTGAATATCCGTGGCCTGAATGTGACCGTGCCGTACAAGCAGGTGGTCATGGATTTTCTCGACGAAGTGTCGCCGGAGGCACAGGCCATTGGCGCGGTCAACACCATCGACCATCGCGATGGGCGACTGTGTGGCCACAATACCGACGCCCATGGAGTCCTCGCCAGCCTGCGGGAGGACGGCGGGCTGCACCGGTTGCCGCCCAAAGTCGTACTCCTCGGAGCGGGTGGGGCAGCAAGGGCGATTCTGTACGCGTTGCTTGCAGCTCCGGAAGTCGAACACATTGCCTTGCTGAACCGCACTGTATCGAGGGCCGAGGATCTTGCTGCCGCCCTCCATGGTGGCTCACGGGTGACGGTCGGCGACATCACCGATGTGGCGTCGCTCAATGACGCCGGTCTGGTGATCAACGCGACGTCCATCGGCATGGAACCTCATTCCGGGGTTTCTCCTCTCGGTGACGGGGCGGGTCTGCACGACTCGATGGTGGTCCTCGATATTGTCTACAAGCCACTGGCAACGCAGCTGCTGCAGCAGGCGCGTGCTGTTGGTGCCCGCACCGTCGACGGGCTGGGCATGCTTGTGCATCAGGGAGCGCGTGCCTTTGAGCTCTGGACCGGCGTGGTAGCACCCGTGCACATCATGCGCCGCGCCATCCAGCCCGCATGAAGTTGAATTGACCCATAAAACGTATACAGGCCGATGAACCCCTTCGTTGATGAAATCATCCAGGCTGTAGTGCAGACGTCCGGCCTGGACGAGATGGTGGTACGTGAACTGCTTGCCGTGCCCCCTGATGACAAGCTCGGAGACTACGCGTTGCCCTGTTTTACGCTTGCCAAGCAACTGCGCAAGAGTCCGGTGCAGGTCGCTGACGACATGGCGCGGGAGTTGGCGCCTCTTGTTGCTGCCAGCGCTCGACTGGCCTCTGTGAGTGCCGCTGGACCGTACGTGAATTTCGCTGTGCGGCGGGCGGTTTTCATCGGCCACGTGCTGGACTGTATTGCCACCGAAGGGCCCACCTATGGGTCGGCGGATCAGGGCCGGGGCCAAACGGTGACCATCGATTTCTCTTCGCCCAATACGGCCAAGCCCTTCTCCATCGCCCACCTGCGCTCTACCGGAATCGGTCACGCCATCTATCGGATTCACCGGTTTCTCGGGTGGACCTGCGTCGGCATCAACCATCTGGGCGATTACGGTGCCAACTTCGGTCAGGTACTGGCAGCCTACAGCAAGTGGGGTGACGAAGAGCGGGTGCGCGCGAACCCGGTGATCGAACTGGTAACGCTCTATGTCCGCTTCAACGAAGAAGTCGAAGCAGATCCTTCGCTGAAGGACGAGGCGCGGGAGTGCCTGCGTCGCCTGGCCGCCGGCGATGAAGAGATGGTCGCGCTGTGGCGGTGGTTCTCAACGGAGAGCCTGCGCGAGGCGGAGCGGATCTACGCCATCCTGGGTATCACTTTCGACGAGACTCTGGGGGAGAGCCACTTCGCCGAAAAACTGGACGAAGTTATCGAGTTCTTCTCCAGTCGCGGATTGGCCGAGGAGAGCGAGGGGGCTTTGATCGTCCATGTTGCCGAGGGGGATGATCAGATGGCCCCTTTGATGGTGCGGACCACGAACGGTACGAGTACCTACCACAGTCGTGACGTGGCCGCCCTGTTGTACCGCCATGAACGGTACGCCTTCGACAAGATGGTCTACGTCACCGACAATCGGCAGAGCCTGCATTTTCAACAGATCTTCCGAGCCCTCCGTCGGGCCGGTATCGACTGGGTTGATCGTTGCCAGCACGCGCCTTTTGGTCTGATGTCCTTCAAGGGGAAAGCCCTCTCCACACGCAAAGGGACGACGGTAATTCTCGAGGAGGTCCTCGACCAGGCGATCACCCTGACGCAACAGATCATCGCCGAGAAGAACCCGGACCTGCCGCACGCCGATGCGGTTGCACGTCAGGTCGGCATCGGCGCTGTGGTCTTTGCGGACGTCAACAACCGGCGCACGCGGGACATCAGTTTCGCCCTCGAGGATGTGCTCAATTTCGATGGGGAAACCGGACCGTACGTGCAATACACGCACGCACGATTTTGCAGCATCCTGCGCAAATACGGTCGTAGTGTCGACCTGACAGCCGATGTGTCGTGCCTCGGAGACACTGCTGAAATGCGCCTGGCACGCAAACTTGCCGAGTTCCCCTATGTCCTGGACCTGTCAGCGCGAGACAGTGAACCTTCGTACGTCGCGAGTTTCGCTCTCGAACTGGCGACAGCGGCCAACAAGTTCTATAACGAGGTACCCGTGCTGGCAGGTGATGACGCGTTATTGATCGCGGCCCGGGTGCGCCTGGTGGATGCGGCACGCCGCACATTGTGCACCGCCATGGATCTGCTCGGCATGAGCGCACCGGAAGAGATGTAACATGACACAGCCACAGAAAAAACCACTCCTTTGCGATACGTGTGGGAAACAGGCCGAACACTTGCGGCGCGACGTTGTCGATGAGGGCTACAACGCCTTGTCGAAGCCACCCATGTGGAACTGCGACGACTGCTATGAGGAAAAGCGCCGCCGCCGTCAGGAGCCAGGTACTCGTCCGTGACATTGTCGAGACCCATTCTTCTGACTGGATTCATGGCAACAGGCAAGAGCCGGATCGGCCGCGCGCTGGCTTTGTATCTGGACCGGCCGTTTTATGACACCGACGAGATGATCGAAACACGCGCCGGCAAGCCGATATCCCGCATCTTCACCGAGGATGGCGAGGCGACATTCCGGCAACTGGAGGCCGAATGTGTTGCTGATGTCGTCTGCCGCCCGGACGCTGTGATCGCCCTAGGCGGGGGTGCCATCACCTGCAGCGAAACCCGTAAAATCATCCGTGCCACGAATGCTGTCATCGTGTGTGTACAAGCCGACGTCGAGACCATTCTTGAACGCGTTTCACGCCGCGAGGACCGACCACTGTTGGCAGGCCTGTCGCCGGAAGAGAAACGGGAGAAAATTGAGTCCATGTTGAAGCAACGCGCACCTCACTACGCCACAGCGGACATTACCGTGAATTCCACAGAACTGAGCCACGCTGAGGATCTGGCACGAGACCTGGCCGTGCGCCTCAAGGCAGCCACATGAACGCCATTCGCATCGGCTTACCCCATGGTGACAGCTACGAAGTCGTCGTCGGCCATGACATCCTGCCCTCCCTCGGCGAACGGTGCCGGGGGATCGATCTGGGGGATCGTTGTGCGCTGATTGCGGATGCAGCCTTGCTGGATACCCTCGCCAAGACTGCTGCGGCGAGCCTCCGACAAGCGGGTTTCGAGGTCCTTGTCATTCCCTATGCTGCTGGCGAAGGGGGCAAGAATCTGGCCTCGGTGGAGCAGCTCATCGGGCACATGCTCGAGGCGGGGTTTGATCGTGGGGCCTGGGTCGCGGCCCTTGGTGGTGGTGTCGTGGGTGATCTGGCCGGTTTTGTTGCGGCGAGCTTTCTGCGCGGCGTCGATGTTGTGCAGGTGCCGACAACGGTCCTGTCCCAGGTGGATGCCAGCATCGGCGGCAAGACCGCCGTCAATCACTTTCTTGGCAAGAATCTGATCGGCGCCTTTCACCCACCACGGCTCGTGCTCACCGACACAGGGGCGCTGCGGTCCCTGCCGACGCCGGAAGTCGTCTCCGGCCTGGCGGAAGTCGTCAAACATGGTATCATCGGCGATGTCGAGTTGTTCGCGTTTCTCGAGGAACGGATTGAGGACGTTGTCGACATGAAGCTGGATGCCGATGAACTCGACTGGCTGATCACCCGCAACGCGCAGATCAAGGCAGACGTGGTCAGTGCCGACGAGCGCGAGGGCGGCCTGCGGGCAATTCTCAACTATGGTCACACCATTGGCCATGCGATCGAGGCGGCGACAGCCTACAAGCGCTACCGGCACGGCGAAGCGGTGCTTCTTGGCATGATTGCTGCCGGCGACCTGTCGGCGCGTCGAGGCCTGTGGACGAGTGCTGCTGAGCACCTGCGCCACGACGCGCTCATCGAACGCCTCGGGATACCGGCCGGTGTTGCCGGCGTCGACGCCGAAGAGATTGCCCAGCGCACAAAAGCCGACAAGAAACGGGTCGCCGGTCAGCACCGATTCGTCCTCGCCAGCCAGATCGGCAAGGTCGATGTCGTCGACGGAATCGATGACGGGCAGGTTCGCGCTACCGTCGACGCGTTGCAGGCAAGGTGTCGGTGATGGGCGACCAGGTGTCGGTCACAGTCGAGAAGAGCGCCACGGTCCACGTCATCAGTCTGGGGTGTCCGAAAAACACCGTCGATTCCGAGCGTATGCTCGGCCTGCTGGGCGGTAACGACTACATCATCACCGATGATCCGGCCGAGGCCGACGTCGTCATCGTCAATACCTGCGGCTTCATCGAGCCGGCCAAGGAGGAATCGATCGAGACGATCCTCGAGGCGGCCAAGCTCAAGAAGAGCGGTCGCTGCAAGGGCGTCGTTGTCACCGGCTGTCTGTCGACGCGGTATGAGCAGGAGCTGAAGGATGAGATGTCGGGTGACGCCGATCTGATTCTCACGCTGCGCGAGGAACGTGACATTGTACGCCACGTCGACCGACTGCTGGGCCGAACCCGGGGTCACTATGTCGATGCCCTGCCGCGCGTCAGTCTGACACCAAAACACTGGGCCTATCTGCGCATCTCCGATGGGTGTGATCACAAGTGTGCGTTCTGCGCCATTCCGACCATCCGTGGACGCCATGTCAGTGAACCGATCGAGGATCTTGTCACCGAGACGCAACGCCTTGCTGCCCAGGGTGTGCGCGAACTGGTGCTGGTCGCCCAGGACTCGGTACGTTATGGCGCGGATCTTTATGGCACGGCACAGCTCGTGCCCTTGCTGGAGCAACTGGCAGCAGTGGACGGTATCGACTGGCTGCGCCTGATGTACACCTACCCGGCGTTCTGGACAGAGCCGATGCTGGATTTCTATGCCGGCAATCCGAAGATGTGCAAGTATGTCGACATGCCTTTGCAGCACATTGCTGACCCCGTGCTGATCCGCATGAAGCGCGCCACGACCACCCGCAAGACGATGGACCTGCTCGACACGCTGCGTCAGCGTATGCCAGGTGTCGGCCTGCGCTCCTCCTTCATCGTTGGATTTCCCGGGGAGACAGAGGCGGACTTTGAGCAGTTGCTGGCCTTTGTCGAGCAGACACGTTTCGACAACGCCACCTGTTTCCTCTATTCCGACGAGGAAGGCACCCCGGCCTACGAACTGGATAACAAGGTGGCACCTGATGTCGTGCGCGAACGCTACCGGCGACTCACCGAACTGCAGGAACGGATTTCAGGCGAGATCAATCATGCGATGGTTGGTACGACGCAGACCGTGCTGATCGATGCAGCAGATGAATTGACGCATGCCCTCACGGCGCGCCTGGAACGGGATGCACCCGAGATCGACGGTCACGTGGTGATTGAGACCGAAGCGGAAGAAGGCCTGTTACAGATCGATGGTTCAGGCGTCGCGCAACCAGCAGGGCTGGTCGGGCGCTTTGCTCAGGTAGAGATTACGGGCGCCTACCCCTACGAATTGACGGCTCGTCTCACGGGCAAGATATGGTGAACATGAGGAGGCCTTCACCGAAAGGGCGGGGCGCCTTCGCCTTCGCCTACGAACGAATGGCCCGTCTCGTCAGAAAGGTGTGGTAGGTATGCTGCGCAGCCCGGAAGAAAAGAAGCGCCGTCGGCCCACGAGCATCGAACTTGGTGAGCGCGAGTTGCTCATCAGCTGGCAGGATGGTCAGCGCAGCAGTTACGCTTTGCATGATCTGCGCCTGCACTGTCCGTGTGCCAATTGCCGCGAGGCGCGAGGGCAGCCTCACGGCCCGCAACTGGTGGGCATGGAACTGCCCATCGTGACCGCCGCCAGCGTCAACCCCACCTCAGAGGCGAAGGGCTTCGATCCTGTCGGTCGTTATGGTATCAAGATTCGCTGGGCCGATGGACATGACGCCGGCATCTACACTTTTGAGATGCTGCGCGATTTCAGCGCTGACTAGAGCCGCCTGGAGACCTAGGCCGCCGGTGTCCTCGGCTGTGCAGGTGATCGTCCAACCCACAATTCCAGCAACAGCAACGCGAGGGCGAGAACCAGCAGTTCGCGCCAGAGTTCACGACCAAAGCGGGCCGCATTCACCGCTTCCGTCGTGGCAATCCCTGCCTCGATTACATGCACATCGTCGCCGAGTCGGCGCCGGATCTCAGCTGCCGACACCGGTGTCAGATCGGCTTCGGCGATATCGACGTTGACGGCGAAAGCGTCGACAACATCATCGCCCCTGCGCAACTGCCAGATGCCGGCTTCGTCCAGCAGCGGCACTTTCCACAGCCGCTCTCCACCGGCCTGCTCTGCCTGAAGAACCAGACGGCGTCCCGATGGCGACTCCGCTTCCACACGGGCCTCGACGCCAACATCAGCCAACCTGCGCCAGGCGCGGTCGCCGACGATGTAGGTCGCGCGGGAGGACGTGGACCGACTCAAGTATCGCACCATGCGCTGCAGCAGAGGGACGAACAACCCCCGCAGCGGCACGTCACTCCAGGCCAGATGGAATGGGGTCGGCCATAGCAGCACGTGTCCTGCGGGACTGCGACCCTCCACCAGGGCCGGTTGGCCATCATCGAAGCGTGCCAGCACGGCCATCTGCTGTTGGACTGTCACAGCAAAGGTGGCACTGAACCCAGGCTGATCCCGGGGATCGCTGAGCAGCCCGGCAAAAATGGCGGAGTGCAGTTGTGTTGTGTCGAGATGGGCGGTGGCAGTGCCACCGGGACGACCCGAAATGTCGACGAGTGATGCCGGAACCAGATCGGCCAGCAGTTCGCGGTTGAGGCGGGCCGCATCGGCGCCCGGTCCCGGGATGATGAGGAGCCCACCACCGGCAGCGGCGAACTCCCGAACCAGCTGAATCTCCTGAGATGTCGGCCTCTCAATGTGGGCCAGAATGACTACGTCGGCGTCAGCCAGCTGCGCTGCCGACAACTCGTCGAGGCGCACAGAGGAGACCGAAAGCGCCGGGTCACCTGCTGTGGCTGCGTTCAGTGCGCGCCGTGGGTAGTAGGCATCACGCACGTCGGCTCCGGCGATCACGACGTTGATCTTCTGTGGTACATCGAGGGCGAAGTAACGCCGGTTGTCTACAGAGAGGGGATCGTCCTCGATCTCGATGAACCCCGTCAGACGACCACTCCGGCGCGGCGCAACCGAAAATTCCACCGGCCCGCTGGCGCCCGCCGGCAACGAAATGCGGCGCTGTTGCACACGCTCGCCATCCATGTACAGCTGGATCGTTGTCTCCTCCTCCGCTGCTGGCCCACCCCAGCGACCGACAACGGTCTGTATGGTCAGAGGCTGGCCCGGAGCCGCCAGCCAGTCGGCGATCCGCGTGGCACCGACGAACCAGTTTGTCTGCGACGCAGGCGTTGAAGCGACGACAAAAACAGGGAGATCGGCCTGTGGTTCCCAGGAGACATCAGCCCAATCCGGACGGGCAAGGTCACTGATGAGGTACAACTCGCGCGGCTCTCCGCTGTGCGCATCAAGTACGGCGCGGGCTGCACGCAGTGCCGCATGAAGGCCGCCCGCCGCGTCGCCGGGCGCATGTTTGTCAAGCTGTTGACGAGCCCCTTCCGCCGTTGTCGCACTACCCATGGCGGCGCCTGCCTGCATGGGCCAGGCCAGTAGATGGAGCTTGTCTCGCCCCCCCTCGAAGAGGTGCAGCACATCCTGTGTCCGGCTGCGCAAGTGGTCAAAGACGCGCCCCGTGGAGGCCGTGTATCGGGTGCTGTAGGAGTGATCGAGAAGCACGACTGCCGTCGTTGGCTGGGCGCCACCGAGGAAGCCGCCCCCCTCGTGAAGGGCGGGGCGGGCAAACGCCAGAGCCAGGCAGATGAGGATCAGCATGCGCAACAACAGCACAAGCCATTGGCGCAGACGTAGACTGCGCCTGCTGCTTTGGTGCAGTTGACGCAGAAAAATCAGATTGCTGAAGGGGACTTCGCGAGGTCTGCCGCGGTGCAGCAGATGTACGACCAGCGGTATCAGGGCCGTCGCCAGGCCCAGCAGCGCCAGTGGATTGAGAAACTGCAAACCGGCCTGGCCGGTCAGCCGTGGGCCGGGTGACTCTGCTCTTCTTCGGCGATGATCCCCAGAATGTCATCGGAGGAGTCGGCCTCGATCAGCCTCTTTTTGAAGCCGTCGTTCTTCAGCATCCGTGAGATGCGAGCCAGGGCTCTGATATGCGGCCCTGAAACATTGGCCGGCGACACAAGCAGAAAGAAGACGAAGGCCGGTTCGCCATCGAGGGCCTCGAAGTCGATGCCGCGCTTGTGAATTCCGAGGGCGGCAGACAATCGAGAGACCGCGTCGGACTTGCCGTGAGGGATGGCGATGCCGTCGCCGATGCCGGTGCTCATGATCTTCTCACGCTCAAGCACGGCCTGCAGCACCTTGCTCCGGTCGGCAATAGCCTCGCCTACCTCGAGGGAATCAACGAGTTCTTCGATGATCTCCTCTTTTGACTGTCCCTTGAGGCTAACAAGGGTGGATTTGGTGGAAAGTATGTCGAGCAGGCTCATGGCAACAATCGGTATGGTTCGGTTTCAGGCTCAAGTCCTTCCAATATAGGTGAAACATAGGGCGAGGGCTACAAGCTGTTGAGAACTCGCCGCCGGCTCCGTAGTTTGGGTCATCCGTCATGACCCAGCCGCCTGTCGCCCCCGAGCGCTCCGTATTGTTCGTCGCCTACCACTTCCCGCCGATGCGGTCGGCAGGAGTGGAGCGCTCCGCGAAATTCGTCCGCTACCTGCCTGATTTCGGCTACTCGGCGCAGGTTCTCAGCACCGCAGCCTTCGGTGGTGAGTCCGAGGATGGCGTTCTTCGCGCCTGGGAGCCGCTGGGCGTCTACCGACGCTGGCGAAATCCGGCGGCCCGGGCCAATCCGCAGGCTGCCTCGCGCACACGCACCCCGGGGCTCAGTGCCGGCTGGTTGCAGGCTCTGCGTCAGATCCTTTTTGTGCCCGACGGGCAGATTACCTGGTTGCCCGGGGCGGCCTGGTCCGGACTGAGAGCCCTGCGACGGCAATCGATGGATCTCATCTACACCACTTCGCCGCCGACATCGTCACACCTGCTGGGCCGTTTCCTCAAGGCGCAGACAGGGTTGCCCTGGGTCGCTGACTTTCGCGATGCCTGGCTCTATGATCCACTCGATCCGGCCCTGTTGCGGATGCCCTATCGGCGCGAGTTCGAACGGCGCCTGGAGGCGTCGGTGCTGGCGGAGGCAGACCGGATCGTCACAGCGACGCAGATCAGCGCCGACGACCTGCGGCGCCGATATCCTCAGCAGGCTCACAAGATTCGCGTTGTGACAAACGGCTTCGACCCCGCCGACGGCACGCCTTTGCCGGAGGGTCTCGTCATTGATGACCGGACCCGCACCGGCCCGGAGGAAGCCGATGCAGTGGCGGAAGAGTTGCCCCCGCCGGGTGGCCCTCTGCGACTGGTACATACCGGCAGCTTCGCTTACAGTCACCCCCAACGAACGCCGCTGCCGCTGTTGTCCGCGTTGCGCCGTCTCGTTGGCCTGGAGCCGGTGTGGGCGGAACGACTACAACTAACCCTGGTCGGTGAACTGTCCCCCGAAGAGCAGGCGGCTGCCAAAGGGATTGCCCGCGTTGTCGGTGCCGTGGATCGGGCTACGGCCCTCGGTTTCCAGCGGCGCGCCGATGTCCTGCTGGTCGTTGATCACCGGCGCCCCTGGCCGGCTTCGAACGCACCAGGAAAGCTGTTCGAATACCTGGCGGCGGGAAAGCCGGTGCTGGCCCTGTGCGGGCCCGGTGAGATTGAGAATCTCGTGACCGGGCTCGAAGCCGGAATCTGTGTGGCCCCCGATGACATCGACGCCATAGACGAGGCCCTCCGCGATCTGTGGGATCAGCATGAGCAAGACCGGTTGCCCCGGGTGAAGGCGTCCCTGGAACGCTTTCATCGGCGTGAGTTGACGCGTCAGCTGACTGCCTGTTTTGACGAGGTCATCGGCTAGGTGCACCGTCCCCACCGGCAGTTGCCCTGGCTCGTCGGTGTCGCCCTCGTGGCTCGTCTCGTGTACGTATTGGCGGGCGTCGAGGTGCCACCTCAGGACACACCTGACTACGACGAGATTGCCCACAATCTGTTGGCCGGGAAAGGGTTTGTTGCCAGCAGCAACTGGTTTGGCCACGAACTGCGCGCCTGGCGAGCCCCCCTGTACCCGGTTTTTCTGGCGGTGATCTACGCGTCGATCGATGACAGTCACATGGCCGTGCGCCTCGTGCAGGCTGTGCTGGGGGCGGCCACTGTGGCGCTCGTCTATCTGCTGACGTGGCGTCTGCATGCACAGGCGGCAGCCATCGCCGGGTGGCTCACGGCGCTGTATGAGCCGCTGATCACCAGTGCCAATGAAGTCATGACGGAGGTGTTGTTCACAACGCTGCTGGTCGCCGGCGTTGCTTTGGCCATCGAGTCGCGCCACCGAGCTTCATGGCGCTGGCCATTGGTGGCGGGGTTGTTTGTCGGCCTGGCAACGTTGACTCGCCCCGTCGGCCTGCTGGCTGCACCGGCGATCATCGCCGTCGCCGCCTGGGAAGATCTGCGGGGTCTGCGGGCCTGGCGGCGTTGGCTGCCCTTCGTCGGGGCGCTGAGCGCCGGCGTCATGGTGGCGATGCTTCCCTGGACGGTGCGTAATGCGCGTCTCTTCAACGCCTTTGTTCCGGTTTCCACCCATGGCGGCTTCATCGTGGCACGCAGCAATGCCGAGACGCCGGACTGGCGACTGCCGCACGGCTGGCGCATCGACGCCCAGACCTTTGCTGCCTGTCCGGATGAGATCGAACGGGACCGGCGCTGGATGAACGAAGGACTGCACTGGATCGCCGATCACCCTGGTGACTGGTTGCGCCTGGGGGCCGAACGGTTGCTGCGGTTCTGCTACGTTTTTCGCCCCGATTACAACGTGGCCTTTGTTGTCGTGATGCCTTTCCTGCTGGCGGGGCTGTGGCAGGTCGGTGCAAATCCGGGGTTCCGCCATCTGAGTGCTGTTTCGGCTCTGTCGACCACAGTTTTTTGCCTGGTGCTCTACGGTTCGACCCGATTTCGTCTGCCCCTGGAACCGTTCTTTCTGGTCTTCGCCGCCATGGCATTGCTGGCTGGTTGGCGCCGTTGGGGAATACGTTTCGTTGCTGGTGGTGGTGCCTGGTTGGCCTGTAACGGCATGCTGCGATTGCTGGATGAGTCGGTTCGGCAGGTCGTTGTCGGCCTGCTTCGTGCGGGAGGGCTGAAGTGAAGGCTGGACTTGTGCCTGAAATGTCCATCTGCATTCTCAGTTGGAATACGCAGGCGCTGACCCGCGACTGTCTGGCGGCACTGGCCGCCGATCCGCGTTCACGGGGCTGGCAGGTGATTGTTGTCGACAATGCCTCCACTGACGGCAGTGCCGACATGGTGCAACAGGAGTTTCCTGCGGTGGAACTGATCCGCAGTGCGCACAATCTGGGGTTTGCCGGAGGCAACAATCTGGCCCTCAGCCATACCCGAGGGGCCTATCTGCTGTTGCTGAATTCGGACACGCGGGTCGGCGAGGGCGCTCTTGGGCATCTGTTGGATCATATGCAGCAGCACGACGGCGTGGGAGCCGCAGGTCCCCGTCTCGTCAATGCCGAGGGCAGGCTGGAGTTGTCCTGCGGCAGAGCCCCGGGCCTGATTCCGGAGATCTTCCATAAGTTGTTATTGCACAGAGTGTTCCCCTTTTTTAAATTTGGCCTCTGGCAGCATCGGGAGACTCGTGAAGTCGGTTGGGTGACCGGTGCATGTCTGCTGGTTCGGCGTCAGGCACTGGAGGCTGCGGGGGGGCTCGACGACGGCATTTTCATGTGTTTCGAGGACCTTGAGTGGTGTATGCGCCTGCGGGCTGCCGGTTGGCGGATCGATTATGTGCCCGGCAGCGAGGTGGTACATCTCGAGGGCCAGAGCATCCGCCAGCGTATGGGTGACATGCTGATCATCAGTCAGCAGAGCCTGTATTACCTGTTTCAAAAGCACTTCGGTCGTGTTCAGCTGCATATTCTGCGAATGCTGACGACGGTCGAGATGGTCCTGCGTACGGCGCTGTGGTCTGTGTTCTGGTTGGCCCGGCCCAACATGCGCAACGAAGCGGTCAGCCGTCTTGCCGCGTACCGGGTCATTTTCTGGCGTACCATCAGCGACCGTGGTTACTGGGCGCCGCGCGATGGTGACCCAAGACGGTGACGCGGAATTGGGCCGCCGAAGTTGATATCCCTCTAGACAAATTCGAGGCGTCTGTGGCTGATCGTATCCGATTGTTCCGTCCCACGTTGGGCGAGGCTGAAAAGAAGGCTCTGTGCGACACCATCGACAGCCGTTGGCTTGGGCGCGGACCACAGACGATTGCCTTCGAGGAACGTTTCGCCGAATACGTTGGCACGCGCCATGCCGTAGCTGTGAACTCCGCTACGGCGGCACTGCATCTGGGGTTGTTGTGCGCTGAAGTGGAAGGGCAGGAAGTGCTGACCAGCACCATGACCTTCGTGTCCTCCACCGAAGCCATTCTGCTCGCCGGTGGCCGCCCGGTGTTCTGCGATGTTGAGTCGGACACACTCAACATCAGTGTCGAGGACATGGCCCGGAAGATCACGCCCACCACACGCGCCGTGGTCATCACCCACTACGGCGGCCAGGCCTGCGACATGGAGCCGATCCTGAAGCTGGCCGCTGATCACGGTCTATCCGTGGTTGAGGATGCAGCCCACGGCTGTGGTGGCAGCTATCGGGAGCAGAAACTCGGCTCCATGGGTACCATGGGCTGCTTCAGTTTCCAGGCGACAAAAAACATGACGACCGGCGACGGTGGCATGCTGGTCACCGACGACGAGAGCATCGCCACGCGCGTGCGCCAACTGCGTTGGTGCGGCATCACGTCGCCCACCTGGGAGCGTTTCAAGGTCGATCAGGTGCAGCGTGGCTGGATGTATGATGTGCAGGAGATCGGCTGGAAATATGAGATGAACGATCTGGCAGCGGCTCTGGGCCTGGTACAGATGGATCGTCTGGAAGCCTGCAATGAACGCCGGCGAGAGCTAATGGTGAAGTACCGTGAGGCCTTTGCAGGCATTGCGGATATCGACATGCTGGCTGCGCGTGAGTATGCCAACAGCTCCTGCTACAATGCCGTTGTCCGTCTGGATGATCGCGAAGGTCTCTACACGCATCTGGACGCCTGTGGTATCGATGCGAACGTGCATTTTTACCCCAACCATCTGTTTCGCATTTTTCGCCCGTACACAACGCACCTGCCCGTAGCCGAACGCGAGTGGCAACGCATTCTGTCGATTCCGCTGTACCCTGACCTCACCGACGGCGAGCAGGCCCGGGTGATCGATGCTGTGTGCACCTTCGCTGAGGGAGCGAGCCGCGAGTCGGTCGTCGCCGGCTAGCACCGGGCGACCCAACGTCCGGCGTCTGCCCTCGGTGCAGGTCCTTTTCGTCACCCAGTACGGCCCACGCGCCGCCAGCAGCCGCACGCGTGTGTTCAACTATCTGCCCTTCCTGCGCGCCGAGGGCGTCGACTGTACCGTGCTCACGGTCCTGCCCGATCGCGTCATCGCCGGGTCGCAGGTGATCGCCTCCCGGCAGCCGGTGCGTAAAGGCCTCTACTATCTGGGGGCTGCATGGCGCACGCTCTGCTGCGGTGTCCGGGTCATACGATGGGCGGCCCGGTTCGACGTGCTGTTCATCCAGAAGGTCATCTTCCCGGCGCCGATCCGCTGGTGGTTGCGACGGTCGGCGACACCGGTGATCTATGACTTCGATGATGCCATCTTCACCACCGAGATCCGCACCGGTCACTGGTTGGCCCGCTGGAAGGAGGCCCGCAATGTCCGTGGCCTGCCGGCGATGCTGTCGCTGTCCCGTCTTGCCGTCGTAGAAAACCCGTACACGGGCCAATTCGCCCGCCGTTTCTGTCCGGTCCTGACGATTACCGGCCCCATCGACACGTCCCCCTATGACCACACGGCAGCGGCCGCCCCGGTTGCCAGAGACAAGGTCGTTCTCGGGTGGATCGGCAGTGGCTCCACCGTCGCCTATCTGGATCGCATTCGTCGTCCACTGCAGTCTCTGGCGGCGCGCTTTCCGTCTTTGCGCCTGCTCGTCATCGGCGCTGAATGGTCCGCCGTTGGCGTCGACGTCGAGTGCCGCCCCTGGGACCTGGAACGGGAAGCGGCCGATCTGGCCGGATGTGACATTGGTATCATGCCCATCCCGGACGATCCGTGGACCCGTGGCAAAGGCGGCTTCAAGCTGTTGCAGTATATGGCGGCCGGTCTGCCCGTCGTCACCGACCCTGTGGGTATCAATGTGGACATTGTTGCCGACGGTCACAGTGGTTACCTGGTTGACGGCGACCAGGGCTGGTCAGTGGCCCTGGAGCAGCTGATTGAAGACGCGGATCTCCGACAGCGTCTGGGTGCGGTCGGCCGACAGCGCGTCGAGGAGCGTTATGCGCAACACGTGCAACAGGGCCACCTGCTGGTCATGCTGCGCCAGGTAGCGGGGGGCTGCTCATGACCACGTCCCGCCGGCAGGATGTCTTCACCGTGGATTTCGAGGACTGGTATCACGGGATTGAACTCGACCCGGCCGACTGGGATCGGTTGGAGTCACGGATTGAAATCGGTACCTGCCGACTGCTCGACTTGCTCGACGAGGCCCAGGCGCGGGCGACGTTCTTCGTTCTTGGGGTCGCCGCCGAAAGGGCGCCCGACCTGGTTCGTGAAATCGCCCACCGTGGTCACGAAATCGGTACACATGGCTACGGTCACGAGTTTGTCTACAAACTGGGGGCGGAAGGATTCCGTGCGGATCTGCAGCGCTCACTCGAGGTCCTGAGCCGCCTCGTCAATACACCCGTGCGGGGTCACCGGGCGCCGTATTTCTCCATCACGCGCGCCTCTCCCTGGGCCTTCGATGTATTGCAGGAATGCGGCATCACGTACGATTCGAGTGTTTTTCCCGTGCACAACTATCGCTACGGGATTGCTGACGCGCCGCGTTTCGCACACGAAATCCAACCAGGACTGATGGAGTTGCCGCCATCAACCTGGCGGGTCGCAGGACGCAACGTCCCCGTCGCCGGGGGTGCCTATTTCCGCCTCTTGCCGTATACTCTAACCCGCTTTGGCCTGAGGCGGGTGCATGCCGAGGGAGAACCAGCCGTGTTCTATCTGCATCCCTGGGAGCTGGACCCGGATCATCCCCGACTGTCGTTGCCACGGCGGGTCGCCTTGACGCATTATCACAACCTGTCGACGACCCAGGTGCGCGTGCGTAAGTTGTTGACAGAGTTCGACTTTGCGCCCGCTTGTGAGGTTCTTGCGAAATATGCGTGTGATGGCCGGAGAGCCGTCGGCAACACGGGAAGGTTCTCTGAGTGACATCACCTGCCATCGGCGAAGCGGTCGGTCGACACTTCGACGGGGAAGCGGCACGATTCGACGCGATCTATCGCACCGACAAGGGGCTGATGCAACGGTGCATCGACGCTCTGTTCCGCGGTGTGATCAAGCAGCGTTTCGACTTGGTGCTGGATTGGTGCGCCGAGGTGACGGACCGCAGGATTCTCGACGCCGGTTGTGGTTCCGGACGCTACTGTGTCGAGTTGGCCCACCGTGGTGCACAAGTGACAGGCATCGATCTGGCCGAGGCCATGGTGGCCATGTCACGTCAGGCAGCTTTGCAGGCTGGCGTCGACGAGAGGTGCCACTTTGCTGTTGCCGACGTCTTTACGTGGCGTGCGCCCCATCACTTCGACATCACCCTCGGAATCGGTTTCTTTGATTACATCGCCGATCCGGCCCGTATGCTCGTGCGTTTGCGCGAAGTAACGGCCGGGCGTGGCATGTTCAGTTTTCCGATCCGCTGGCGTGTCCGCACACCGACACGGTGGTTGCGTTTGCGCTTGCGGGGATGCCCAGTGTATTTCTACGACCGGTCCCAGGTGGAACAACTGCTGGAGGATGCGGGCTGGGAAGATGTGCAGATCACGCAATTGAGCCGGGATTACCTGGTCAACGCCGGGTCGGGACGTCCCTCGACCCACAACGAATCTCAACCGTTGGAACGCGAATGAAGGTCCTGATCACAGGGGGTGCCGGATTCATCGGATCCCACCTGGCGACACGCCACCTGAGTATGGGTGATGACGTGGCGATCATCGACAATCTGTCGACGAGCGCCATGGAAAACATTCAGCACCTTGTCGAACACCCCAAATGCAGTTGCCGCGTCGACGATATCCTCAATGTCGAGGTCATGCGGGAACTGATCTCGGAGTGTGACCTGATCTACCATCTGGCCGCTGCCGTGGGTGTGGAGTACGTCCTGGAAAACCCGCTGAAGACGCTGACGACGAACATTCGTGGTACCGAGATCATTCTTGAGTTGGCGAACGAGCAGAAGAAACGGGTCGTGCTGGCATCGACATCCGAGATCTACGGCAAAAAGAATGGCAATGTGCCGTTCCGTGAGGATAGCGACCGACTGCTGGGTCCAACGACGGTCGTGCGTTGGAGCTATTCCACAACAAAGGCTGTCGATGAACTGCTGGCCTTGGCCTACTGGCGAGAGAAACGGCTGCCCACCGTGATTGTGCGCCCCTTCAACGTCATTGGTCCTCGACAGACCGGGCGTTATGGGATGGTCGTGC
>CALFPI010000070.1 GCA_937919035.1 uncultured Gemmatimonadaceae bacterium | reverse complement strand
CTCTTCGGAAGCAGCCGGATGCACACACAACGTGAGACCCGCCAGCAGAGAGACTCCTGCGGGCGATCCCGTACGTCGCGCCGCCCATACCAGGCAACATCCCGCCAGAGCCTGCAACAGGATCGAAACAAGGTGGTAGACGGCGGCCGCCTCGCCAAACAATCCACGCGCCAGCGTGACCAGCGTCAAAGTCAGGGGGCGGTACAAACCACCGGGCCTTCCCGTCACCCCCTGCCAGTAACTCGTCGTCCACAGTTCTCCCCAGGCCGATGCGGTGACATACCCGTTGTCGATGACCATTGCTGTGTCATCCAGGCAGAAGCCATTGCTGAGGGCACCGACATAGGCCGTGACCGTCAAGCCAAGCAACAGCACACCAACCAGTATCGGCAAGGCACGATACTGCCGGACGTTGGACACCCAATCGGGGAGAATCATGTGCGGCCTATGCAGAGGGTAGCTTCCTTGACCATCCTTCACGACGCCCATGATATTAGCCCCTCGCCCAAAACGCTGCCTCTCAACGACGCGATCGACAACGGAAGCCTGTATGGCCCGATGGGCGCTCTGGACTTTCCTCTGCTCTTTCGCCGGAACCCTTGCAGGGGGCTGCGGCTATGTCCGTTCCGTCGCCATCCGCGACCTGATGGCAGAGGTCGCGCAAACGACGCTGCGACACGACGACGTCGATCTCGTGATGGAGGCGTTGCCGACCTATCTCCTGCTGATGGACAATCTGATCGAGGCCGACCCCGGCAACGCAGAACTGCTCCGTGCCGCCGCTGAAGGGTATTTTTCCTACGCCATACTGGTCGAGACGGCCAACCCGTCACGAGCCGCAGTGTTGTACCTGCGCGCCAAAGGCTACGGCACTGCGGCCCTGATTGCACGTCGCCCGGCCGTTGCTGATCTACTCGTCGGGCCGTTTCCGCAGTTTGAGAACATCGCTCAACATCTGCACGGGAGCGACGTACCCTTCGTGTTCTGGGCAGCCAGTACGTGGGGCGCCTGGATCGCGGCCCACCCAGATTCCATGGGAGCCCTCGCCGATCTACCGAGGGTGATGGTGCTCATGGAATGGGTGCTCGACAGAGACGAGTCCTTCCGCCACGGCAGTGCGCACGTATTTCTGGGGGTGTACCATGCGGCACTGCCCCCCATCCTCGGCGGAGACCCCCGGCGTGCACAGGCACACTTTGAGGCTGCCCTGGCGATGACAGATGGCCAGGATCTCATGGTCTATGTGCAGATGGCCCGCTTCTACGCCCGGCAGATTTTTGATCGCGACCTCTACGTCTCCCTCCTCGAACGTGTGCTGGCCAGCCCCGTGGCGACGACTCTTGCAGATCTGACGCTGCAGAACGCTGCCGCGCAAAGCCTGGCGCGCACCATGCTGGCGGATGTCGATGTCTATTTCTGACACTCATCGCAGGCAGAGATGGTCTGTCCTGCTTCTGCTATCGCTGCTATTGGTCACACCGCTGGCAGCAGAGACCACGCTGAAGTTCGCCACGCTGGCACCGGAAGGCAGCAGTTGGATCACCGCCCTGCGCAACATGGACACCGAGATTCGTGCCCTCACAGAAGGGCAGGTGCAGTTGAAAATCTATGCCGGCGGCGTGCAAGGCGACGAAGACGTGATGCTGCGCAAGGTGCGCATCGGTCAACTGCAGGGCGTTGGCCTGGGGGGCACCGGTCTCAGTCATGTTCTGCCCGATGTCCTGGCCCTCGAGATGCCCTTTCTTTTCCAGAACTACGACGAAATCGATTACGTCCTGACGCAGACCTCGACCTTTTATCAGCAGGCCTTCCTCGACGCCGGGTTCGTCCTGCTCGGCTGGTCGGACATCGGTTTCGTCTATCTCCTGTCACAGCATCCGGTGCGCAGTGTCGATGACATGAGTGGCCACAAAGTCTGGCGGTTGCAGGATGAGCCACTCACCGGTGTATTGTTTGAGAAGGCCGGGGTGACGTCGATACCACTGACCATTCCCGACGTGCTGCTGGGGTTGCAGACCCGCCTCGTGGATGTCGTCTATGCCTCAGCCTCTGCCGCCATCGTTCTACAGTGGTTCACGCGAGTCAAGTACTACACGGATCTGCCCATCAACTATGCGATCGGCGCTTTCCTCCTGCAGCGGCAGGTCTTTGACCGCCTGACCGAGGTCCAGCAGCGGCAGTTGCTCGAGGTTTCCGCCCGTCACATCGGCGCGCACAATCGTCGCAGTCGTTCCGACAACGTCGAGGCTCTGCAGATCATGCAGCATCAGGGGGTCATTGCTGTTACGTGTCCGCCGGCTGCCGTCGCCAGTTTCAAGCAATTGGTGGAGGAATCGAAGCCGGACCTGATCGGACACGCCTTCAGCAATGAAGCACAGGAACACGTGCAGCGACACCTTGCCGAATACCGTGCCCGTATTGGTACAGCAGACCCTCGATGACCCGAGACCAACCAAGCAACCCGGACGCTGCCGAAGACGGTCACACAGGGCTTTTGCCGCAACTGGAAGTCGCCTTTCTTGTGTTGCTTATGGGAACTCTGATGGGTCTGGCTTTCTCCCAAATTCTGCTACGGAATCTGTTCTCCATCACCTGGCTGTGGGCCGATCCTCTGATTCGTCATCTGGTCCTTTGGACCAGCTTGCTGGGCGCACTGCTGGCGACACGAGATGATCGGCACATCCGTATCGACGCCCTGCTTCGCCTGTTCTCTGGCCGCAGGCGTGAGATCCTTGCGACCGTCGGTGATGCCAGTGCCGCTGCCACTTGCCTGGTTCTCACGCCGCTGGCCGTGCGTTTCGTCATCGATGAAGCCAGTTACGGCGGTGATGCGTTTCTCACCGTGCCCCGCTGGACCGTGCAACTCATCTTTCCCCTGGTCTTTGGTGGCATGGGACTGCGTTTCTGCGGACGTGTCGTGCGCAGAATACGAAGCCTGGCAGACGCGCCCGGTCGAGGTTGACTTGCCGCTGCTGACGACGCTGTCCGGGGTCCTTCTGGCAATCGTGGGAACGCCGCTGTTTGTCATCATTTGTGCGTTGGCATTGGTCGCCTTTGCTGCTGACGGTGTCGACCTGACGATCATCTTTATCGAGATGTACCGCCTGGCAGACACACCGGCGTTGACGGCGATTCCATTGTTCGCCTTCACCGGGTTTGTCCTGGCTGAAAGTGGTGCAGCTCGACGGCTGGTACGTATCTCGCAGGCCCTGTTATGGTGGATGCCGGGCGGACTCGGGATCATGGCGCTCGTCATCTGCGCTCTGCTTACGGCCTTCACCGGTGCTTCTGGTATGACCATCGTCGCCGTCGGTGGTCTGCTGCTGCCGGCGCTGCAACAGGCGCGTTATCCGGAGCAGTTTTCCCTTGGCCTGTTGACGACATCCGGCAGCCTCGGCCTGCTGTTCCCACCCAGCATTCCTCTGATCGTCTACGGCATCATCGCCGGCACACCGATCGATCAGATGTTCATTGCCGGCATCGGGCCCGGACTGCTGATGCTGGCGGGCCTCTCGGCGTACTGCGTTTATGTCGGACGGGGTCGTGCCCTTCGCCAGATTCAGCAGGAAAACCGCCCGCCAATCGTTCGAGCCCTGCGAGAGGGCTCTCTGGAGTTGCTGCTGCCCATCGTTGTCATAGGTGGGATCTACTCGGGCCTCATAGCTGTGAGCGAGGCAGCGGCGTTGAGCGCTATGTATGTCCTCCTCGTCGAAATGGCAGTGCACCGAGAGATCTCCTGGCGGCAATTGCCCACGGTCATCCGCGAGACCATGGTTCTCGTGGGAACGATCTTCGTGATCCTCGCCGCAGCCATGGCCTACACGTCCTACCTGATCGACGCACAAATCCCCTCGGCCCTGCTTGATCTGATCCGGGGACACGTCGAGAACCAGTTTGTTTTCCTGCTTCTGTTGAACCTGTTCCTGTTGGCCGTCGGCTGCATGATCGACATGTTCTCTGCCCTTGTTATTGTTGTGCCTCTGATCCTCCCCATCGCCACCGCCTACGACATCCATCCCGTGCACCTGGGCATCATCTTTCTCGCCAACCTGGAGATCGGCTACTCGACGCCTCCCGTGGGGCTGAATCTTTTCATAGCCAGCGCACGCTTTGACCGCCCTTTGCTGAGTCTCTACCGGGCGTCGTTGCCCTTCCTGGCCATCCTGCTCGCCTGCCTGCTGCTGATCACGTACGTTCCCGCTCTCAGCCTGTTCGCCCTCGACTAGATCACCGAAAGTCCGCACGCACATATGCGCTTGATCCCAGTCCTCCCCCTCATCCGCAACGCCGCCGGCGTGCCTTGCCGGATCCTGCTGCTGCTGCTCGTCCTGTTCTCACCTGGCCCGAGCCATGGCGAGACGGAAAGTTTCGATGCATGGATTCAC
>CALFPI010000069.1 GCA_937919035.1 uncultured Gemmatimonadaceae bacterium | reverse complement strand
TCTGCAGGCAGCCACGCTCTACGAGTACCGGGTGCGGGCCGTCAATGATGCCGGCACCTCGTCCAACAGCGACGTGGCCAGTGCCACAACCCTGGCGCCGCCGCCACCAGAGCCTCCCGCAGCACCGGCGAATCTGGCGGCTACAGCCCTTTCCCAGGTCGCCATCGATCTGCAGTGGAGCGACCTGTCTGACGATGAGACCGGCTTTGAGCTGGAGCGTCGAATCGAGGCAGGCGTGTGGTCATCGCCGATCCTGCTGCCGGTGAACAGCAACTCTTTCACCGACACAGGTCTGCAGGCAGCCACGCTCTACGAGTACCGGGTGCGGGCCGTCAATGATGCCGGCGCCTCCGCCGACAGCGACGTGGCCAGTGCCACGACCCTGGCGCCGCCGCCCGAACCCCTGACGATCTCTGTGGGGGCCATCAACATCAGCGTTACCGGTGGCAAGCGCTTCCGCCAGGCTGCGGCGGCGGTGACCATCCTCGATTCTAAGGGCGTCGCCGTCTCCGGCATCACCGTCACCGGCGACTGGCAGGTGGATACGCAGCCTGTCGAGGGAGCATCAGCGCTGACCGGCGCCGACGGCGTCGCCCTGATAGGCTCAGGCAAGCTGGTAGCCGACGGTTCCACGGTCTGGGAATTCTGTGTCAGCGGCGTGTCGGGAGGGGCGACCTACGAGCCCCTGGATAACGTGGCAATCTGTGGCCGCAGCGGTGGTGACGAGCCGGCGCCGACAGGTCTGCTGGCGAATTTCGACGTCGTGTGCAGCAGCCAGGACTGTCAGTTTACCGACCGGAGTACGTCGACGCTGGAAATCGTTCAGTGGAACTGGAAGTTTGGTGATGGCCAGACGTCGACGGCGGCCAATCCCTTCCACCGCTATGCCACCACCGGACGCTACGACGTCAGCCTGGAAGTGACGGACAGCGACGGGGCCACGGCAACGGCGACACAGCGGGTCCAATCGAAGCGCTGAGCGGCGTTGGTGCATGACTCTTCGCTTGATATTGCCAATGGCCCCTGGTGATCCTGTTCACTTTGTGGATCGACTCGAGGATGATGGCTGATGGCAGGCCTGGCGACACTTGCCACCCTTGCCGGCCGTCGATCCAGAACTCCTGCACCCCTTCCATAGCAATGGGATCGCAGACTTCAAAGCGGATCTGCGCTATCGCCCCAACTGGGGATCGGGGTCTGCAGCGGATCATCGATCCACAGGAAGCGCCCGTTGACGTCGCTCTCAATGATGTCGATCACGAGCTTGGCCGCCTTCTCCGGAGGATCCCCGCCTGTTGCATCGACCCATCTCACCCAGCTGTCGTAGGCATCACCCCTGACAGCCTCCTTCTTGTCGCGGATGTCCGCCCACATGGCGGTCTTGACGTCGCCGGGATGGATGACGTTTGCCGTGACACCCGTCCCTTCCAGTTCGGCCGCCAGGTGTCGTGTGAACTGGTTGAGGGCAACCTTCGCCGTCCCATAGGCGCTGTTCATCGGTCCGGGGGTGTGCAGCGATGCAGCGGAGGACAGATTGACGATCCGGCCCCATTTCGCCTCGACCATTCCACCCACGAAGGCACGGGTCACGAGATAAGGCCCCACGGCGTCGATCATGATCGTTTCGACCCACTCATGGGGATCGCTGTCCTTGACGAGGGCGATCGGTCCAAAGATCCCCGCCGCATTGACGACGACCGCCGGCACGCCGAGTTCGACTTCCACCGCTGTCTTGAGGCGCGCCACGTCTTCGGCATCCGAGACATCCGCCGCAAAGCCTACCCCGCTGCGCGCGACGGATGCGACGACCATACCACGCGCCTCGAGGGCCTCGGCGATCTTCAGTCCGACGCCGCGGCTGGCACCGGTGACGACGGCGACGCGTCCCTTGAGATCCACCCTCAGTCCCCGGAGGGCTTTAGTATGATGGGATTGGCCGTGTCATCCAGCCGCTTGCGCTCGGCGCCCCAGTTGGCTGCAGTGCCGTTCCAGTACCGCGTGTCTTCGGGGGAGTAGGAGAACAGGTACGACAGACGCGGCTTGTCCGTGCTGTTGTCCGGGCCACCGTGGACCGTGTAGCCGTGGTGCACGGTGCAGTCGCCGAGCTGGTAGTGGAAGGGTGGGGACAGTTCCAGCACCGACGTCAGATTCGGGTACTGCTCGAGCAGATTCCCCCGATCATCGTTGAATACGGAGCCAAGCGGCCCTTCACGATGCGAGCGGCTGACGAACCGCATCGCGCCCATCTCCGCTGTCACCTCGTCCAGGGCCAGCCAGAACTGCAGCTCACCGACCCGGTCGGACCCATGCTCGGCAGAGTCCTGATGGTATGTGGACCCAGCCGCACCCGGGGGTTTGAGGATGTGCATATCCATGCGATAGCGCAGCGGCACATCCACGCCCTTGAGGCGTCTCTTGTTCACCAGCCGCATCGCGTTGTGTGACATGCGCTCGCTGAACATGAACGAACGGTACGGCTCGGCATCCTCGGCCAGCGCCAGATGGACGGCGGGATTGGCCGCTCCCTCCTTCGCCGGGCGATCTCTCCGTTCCTGCGCGACGCGCTGCAGTTCTGTCGCGAACTCCGGCGCCACGAGCTGCTTCATCATGACCCAGCCGAACTCCTGATAGAATCCCACCTCCTCGTCTGTCACCTCTCGCAGAACTGCTTCGATCTCACGCTCCGTCAATGCTTCTCCCATCACCAGATGCTCCTGAAGTATGCAGAGGGCGCAGCCCCTGCTGTACAGTCTGCCAATTCGCGGTGTGCTAATGATGGAAAGAAACTGCACCCCGCGCTGGCCGACAACCGATCTCCATCGCAAGCTCAGTGGCTGTGTGGTCCGGTGTGAATAATTACAGACAGCCATGGGTGCATCGGGAAACACTGCAGCTCCCCGGGCTGTTGCTGTTCCCTCCAGGAGGGGGTCGGCACGATCATTGCGTCCACCATCACGAGTTGACGTATCCAGATGGCCCTCTATAATCCGACAAGCAGAGACAATGGCTGACACGCCGAAGACCAACCCACCTGCTGAGGATGACATGCACTGGGGTATTGCCTACCTGCGGGAAGACATCCAGGACTTGCGGCTGGACCAACGCGCTGGCCTTGAACGCATGGAACGGATCGCCGCTCGCATCGAGGCGGTGAACGACAATCTGTCCGCTCGCATGGACTCGCGTTTCGCTGTATTGCTGACGGCGATGATCACACTCATCGGTGTCAGCATCGGCGCGAACTTTGCGTTTCTGCAGATGTACCGGCCGCACCAGTGAGCTGCTTGCGGTACACGGAATACAGAACGCAAGGAGGCGAGAGCCATCGGCCCTCGCCTCCCGGGTGCTCCCCTTCGGCGCGTATGCCCGCGTGCGGAGTCGAACCGCGCACCCCACCGTGGCGGCAGCAACTGCCAACGCCACTGAGGGCCCAGGGAGACTCCTACCGGCAGATCGCCAAGCAGGTGGGTGTGTCGGTGGGGACGGTCGTCAACTGTCTCTTCGGTGATCTGCAGGATCCCTACCCCGGTCGATCAACGTAGTCCCACTCGAGCCGGCCCGCAGTGCGCCTCGCTACGTTCGTTGTAGTTGTCCGAACGCAACGCCAATCGTTCTTGCACCAACTATCCAAGGTCGGAAAACGGTGGCGGATACTCGGCGCGACCTGTGACGCCGTCCATCGCACCACCCGCCAATTCCGCGACCATCCATGCGGCCCCCGCCCCCGAGTAGGCGCTGGCCAACTGCTCGCCCAGTTCTGCCGAGAAGCCGAACCGTGGGTAGAAGTCAGGGTGGCCCAAGACGACGACGATGCGAAAGCCTTGCCCCGCGCAGATGCTCATTCCTTCCCGTACCAGCTTGGAACCTACCCCTTGCCTCTGCTTGGCGGGCAAGACGGCCATCGGAGCCAGCGACAGGGCCTCAATCTCTCCGCCGTCGATGCCAATCGGCAGTCTGCTAAACATGATGTGCCCAACGATCTGCCCGTCGACCTCGGCCACCAACGACAGTCGGGCATACCCACCGTCGCGCAGTGCAGCCACCAGCATAGCCTCAGAGTCACTTCCAAAGGCGAGACGGTTGATCTCGGCGATCCCTTCGAAATCAGTATCCACCTCAGGCCGGATGTTCATGTCTCTACTCACACGTCAGGGTGTTCTGTGGCATACACCATGCCCTTGCAGTTCGCACTACACGAAAGCGGATGCAGTGTGTGGTCGGAGTGTACGACCGAACGCCTTCCACACCCTCCGCCTACTGGTATCTCTCAGCTTGGGCCGTGAACATCCGTGCATAGTGACCTTTGGAGGCTATCAGTTCGTCATGAGAACCCGCTTCACTCAGCGAACCACCTTCCAGGACGAGAATCCGGTCCGCTGTGCGGACCGTAGAGAATCGGTGGGAAACGAATAGGGTCATCTTGCCTGCTGTGAGTTCGGAAAAGCGACCATAGAGTTCGCGTTCAGCCAGAGCATCCAGCGCCGCCGTGGGCTCATCGAGTATGAGAATCTGAGCCTGACGCAGGAAGGCTCGGCTCAGGGCGATTCTCTGCCACTCTCCCCCGGAGAGGTCGAGCCCGTCAGCGAAGCGGCGCCCGAGCATGCTATCGAGTCCAGCTGGCAGCCGCTCGATGATGGGCAGAGCGCCACCCTTTTCGGCTGCAGCTCGAACTTGCGCCCCATCCTCAGCAAGCTCCATCTGGCCCACGGCGATGTTCTCTCGAACCGTGAGATCGTAGCGGACGAAATCCTGGAAGATGATGCCGATCTCGCACCGGAGATCGTCCAGGTCGTACTCGCGCAGGTCTCGACCGTCCAGCAGGATGATTCCTTCTGACGGATCGTACAGCCTGGCCAGGAGCTTCACAAGCGTCGTCTTGCCGGCGCCATTCTCGCCCACGAGAGCGACGGTTTCTCCTGGCGCGAGCCGGAACGAGACATCCTTGACCACGTCGTGGCTGGCGCCCGGATACCGGAAGGAGACGTTGCAGAACTCGAAGCCGCGACGGATCGGCCGGGGTGCGGGGACCTGGATCGTGAGTGCCGGCGACAACGCACCCTCGACGCCACCTGAGTCGAGGTCGAGAAGGTGCAGGAGATCTCTCGTGAACAGATTGTTCTCGTAGATCTGTCCGGCCTGAGACAGCAGTCTCGTAAGTCCTTGGCGCGCCTGCTCAGAGGCTTGCAGGACGAGAGTCACGTCGCCAAGCGTGATACGCGAGCGCACGGCTTGGACGATGGCGAACGTCCAGATACCGACCGTGCCAGCCAGCGACAGAGATTCCAGACCCACGCCCACCCTCTCTCTGCTGGCCCGGAAGTCCGTCTCCTCGGTGATGTGCTCTTGCCAGTATTGGTGGAACCGATCGAGGAAAGGTGTACCGAGCCCGAAGACGCGAATCTCCTTGACCGCATCACGTGAACTGAGCAGTTCCTGGTAGTAGGCAGCCATGCGTCGGATGGAGGCATGGCTGTTCACCAGGTTGTAGAAGCGCTTGGCGAAATGACCGGCGGCGAGGGCACCCGGTGCGGTGGTCAGCACCAGAGCGACGATCGCCAACGGGTGCAGGTGCAGCAGCATGCTCAGCATGGCACAGAGTCCAGCCAAGGTGCCCAGCAGCTCCAGTGAGATCCAGGCCAGGTTGTGCGCGCGATACGCCTCTCGCAACACCGTAGCCATACGGTCGTGGAACGTAGGGTTCTCGAAGAAGGCGATATCCAGCCGAGATGCCTTCTGCAGGACCAGATATTCGATGTGGTGACGGACCCCCTCGCTCAATCGCCACTTGAAATGCTCCAGACGAGCCTGGCAGACGATTCCACCTGCTCGCACCAGAGCCAGGGCGACGACGGGTGTGAGGACGGCTTGCCAGTCAGTTACCGCCAGAGCCTTCGATGATTCGGTGACGATGTTGGCAACACCGTCGATGATGAGCTTCGTAAACCAGATCTGCGCCGGCAGCACGGCGGCGCTGACGAGGGCCAGAAGTCCGCCGATGGCTGCTGTGCGGGGGCTGGCGGCCCAGATCAGGCGGAGGATGCGGGTGTAGTCGTGAATGAAACCTGTAGCGGATGACGTGCCAGGCATAGGGATTCCTCGAGACACACTACACCCGGAGAGTGCAGCCCATCGATACGAGGTCTCCAGCGGCTACGATCAGGTCATAATGCGCAGAAGTGTCCCCGTGACGCTGGACGGCGACGACCCCATAGCAAAAGGTCTTGCCTGTCGGATGTGGCGATTGGAAAAGGGGGGAAAGACTGAGGCCTTCTCTCGAAGCGCGCGGGACGCGCTGGACAAACGAAGAGAAGAGTGCTGCGGAGGGATCCCGCGGAGGTGAGGGATCTTGAACGAACCCTCGGCACTTCTGGCGGGTGTGTCGCTATTGTATTCTACCGCAACGGAGCAGGCAACCCAACGTGTGTTCGTTGTCTAAGTCCGAACGCAGAAGGCTCTGAGTGGATCAACTCGGATAAGCGCGAAACCGCTCGCAGACCAGCCGCATCGTGTCTTCCGTCGGTGGCCGATTCGCCCACCGACCCGCGAGAAGAAGCCATGTGCCCCTCTCGTCAACGGACCAGTGAGCAACCGGTATAATTGCTGATAGGGCGTTGATAAGGAATGTGGGTTGAACAGGGGTCCGTGTCTGACAGAGCTATCTAGCAGGTTTGCCCGTGCCGCAGGACCTCGTGGGGGCGCTGTAGTAGTGGCGATGAGGTTCTCCGAGTTGCCCTGCTCAAGATCGCGTAGGAAAGGCGTACCATCTCCAGGCGGTCTTCGGCACTGGTGACCAGATCCTGCTTGTGAGGAAATTCTGGCGAGACGGACCCCCGATCTCCACCTTTCCACCTCTTTGAACGCTTCACCCAGAGGCCTTCCCCGTGTCTGATCCAAAGCAACTTCCCCATCTTCTAAAATTGCTCGACGACGAATCGGAGAGAGTTCAGGAGGCTGTTGCCAGGTAAGCGAACGGCCAACCCACCTATTCTAGGTTTTTTCGTCTGCATATCGTTTGCTTCCGATGGGCGAGCCAGAGCGCGAGTGTCGCGCCTTCGCCTCTTCGCCGACCACCTATGCGGGAGTCAAGCAGATGAGCAAGGGCAAGCGAGTGCAGCGTGACTGGCCAGCGGTGTTAGCGTCGCATTTGGCCAGTGGATTGAGTGTGGCAGGCTTCTGCCGCCAAGAGCGGATCGCGGAGAGCCTATTCTATAGTTGGCGTCAGCGATGTGCGCCGGGGACCCCGTCGATGGCCGCGGATGCCGAGGGCTTTGTCGAGTTGCAGCCGGTTGACCGTCCGTCCTCGACGACGGGGGTGACGATGGTCTACGACGATGGCTGGCGGGTGGAGTTGGCCTTGGACTTCGACTCGGCGACGTTGCAGCGCGTGCTGTGCTGCATCGTGGCGGGGGCTGCATGCTCGCCCTGACGGGGGCGACACGGATCTTCCTGTATCGTGGCGCGGCGGATATGCGCAAATCCTTCGACGGTCTGTGTGGCCTGGTGCGCACGGAGCTTTTGCAGGACCCGCTGTCGGGCTCGCTGTTCGTCTTCTGCAACCGTCGCCGCACGATGGTGAAGCTACTGTATTGGGATCGGGATGGTCAGGCGATTTGGTATAAGCGTCTGGAGCGAGGGACCTTCCGACTGCCCGACACGGGGCCCGCGCAGATCGATCGTCGGGACTTGTCGTTGCTGCTGGAAGGGGTGACGCCGCGTCGGATGAGTCGCCGCTATCAGCTCGGCGACTGACACGTGGGTGCTGGCAACGGCTCTGGCCACACACAAAATCACATCTTTCGGCAAAATCTCGCTCTATTGCGGTGGCCGAAAATGTGTCATCGTGCTAGCTTCCAAGGCATGGTCACGTCACTGCAGGAAGCGCACCAGATCATCACCGCCCAGAGCGAGACGATCGCTTCATATGGTGAAACGGTGGCCACGTTGCAGGGGCAGGTCGAGACGCTCGACGGCGCGTTGAAGAAGGAGTTGGCGACCGTCCAGCGGCTGCAGCAGCAGCTGGAGCAGTATGTCAAACGCGTCTACGGTCACAGCTCGGAGCGCTACTGCCCGGAGCAGATCCTGTTCGACCCCTTGTTGCTGGCGTCGCTGCCCGACGGGTCCCGCGTTGAGGCAGCAGCTGTCGAGCCACAGGAAGCGCCGCCGTCTTCCCCACGCCGCAGGAAGTATACGCCCCACGGCCGCCTGCCGATCCCCGAGCACCTGGAGCGTGTCGTCATCGAGTTAGATGTCGATGCATGCCAACGTCTGTGTCCTCGCACCGGGGCCGAGATGGTCGTCATTGGCTACGAGGAGAGCGAGAAGCTCGAGTATCGTCCGGGCCGCCTGTTCGTCAATGTCTATCGTCGCCCAAAGTATGCCTCGCCGGATCGCATCAAGGGCAACGGCATGGGCATCGTCACGGCGCCGATGCCGGACCATCCGATCGCCAAGTGCAAGGCCGATGTGGGCCTGATCGCTTACGCCATCGTCAGCAAATTTGCCGACCATCTGCCCTTTTATCGTCAGGACGCCATCTTCGAACGCGAGGGTGTCGCCGTGGCGCGCTCGACGCTCGACGGCTGGGCCTTGGGCACGGCCGACACGTTGCGCCCCCTCGGGGAGGCGCTGAAGCAGGCGGTGCTGGATACCGACGTGTTGTTTACCGACGACTCGGTCATCCCCCTGCTGGAACGGGGACGGGGCAAGACGCGCAAAGCGCGTCTGTGGGTGTACGTGCGTGGTGACCCCGGCCCGTCGTTGGCGACTTATGATTTCACCCGTGACCGGCGCAATATTCGGCCATTGGAGTATTTGGGAGACTACCAGGGGTACATCCACGCCGACGCCTACTCAGGCTACGACGAGCTGTTTACCAAAGACGGCATTGTCGAAGTCGCCTGTTGGTGCCATGCACGCCGTGGCTTCGACGAGGCGATGACGTCACGACCCCGCGAAGCCAGTGAGATCCTGGCGCTGATCGGGCGCTTCTATAAGGTGGAGAGGACCCTGCGTGAGATGTCGCCGGAGCAACGGCGGCAGCAGCGCCAGCAGACTGTGCGTCTCATCGTCGACGCCGTGTTCGAGCGCGTCGAGGACATGAAGACCTCGACGCTACCGACCGAGCCGCTGCGCAAAGCCATCGGCTATGTGGAAAACCAGCGCCTGGCGTTGCGGCGCTTCCTCGACGACGGCCGCCTGGAAGCCGACAACAACACCGCCGAGAATGCCATTCGACCGCTCGCTATCGGTCGTAAGAACTGGCTCTTTGCTGGTAGTGAGCGAGGCGGCCAGGCGGCGGCGCTGTACCTCGGACTCATCCAGTCCTGCAAAGCCTGCGACGTTAATCCCTGGGCCTACTTCGACGACATCCTGCGCCGCATCATGGCCCATCCCGTCAGTCAACTCCGACAGCTGCTGCCCGACCAGTGGCGACCGCTCGAGCGTGACACCCAAGGGCTGATCCTACAAAGCTGAGCCCCGCGACCAACCTGCCCCACCATCCCGAACTTGCCCTATCGTACCCCTGCTATAAACTGCTGGCTACGTGGGTTGGCCGGACGCTTAC
>CALFPI010000068.1 GCA_937919035.1 uncultured Gemmatimonadaceae bacterium | reverse complement strand
TGCCTGGGACGAAGTCGCACTTTGCGGGCACGTCGCAAGAAGGAGTGCCAGCAAGAGGCTGGCGCCGGGGCTCAACCTGCGGATCATGGACGATCTCCGGAATCGGATTGTTTTGTGGATGGATTGGATCGGGAGACGGTGCTGCCAAATACGGCGCAAGGCTTGCTCTGCAACACTAGCTCTGGCGGCTGCCAAGATACTCAGGCTGCCCAACAGTGGCAAACTCCCAGAACCAGATACAGACCTGAGATTCGCTGCTGCAGGATTCCACGGTTGTGCCGATCTATCAGGCTGAAGGTGAGTTCTCTGAGCCTTGTCGAAGTGTCAATGATTATTGACATTTACCGAGGCTCGATCTATACTTCCCGAGCTTGTGGAAATAGCCGTTTCTGCGCACCACAGGGGTGAACGGCTGCCCCGTATCGACGCACGGCCATGCATTGCAGTTCCAGCGCAGTGTCGGGCCCTACGACTGACGGATCTATGCCCAGAAAACAGATTACTTTCATCATCATTCCCCCCGCTGACGGGCAGGTGCAGGAGTACAAGTTCGCCTCGCGCCTGCTGTGGCTCGGCAGCTTGCTGCTGTTGGGATTCGTCAGCGCCCTCAGTTACTACGCCCTGCAGTTCCACACCCGGGTCGACCAGACGCTCGAGATCGTCGCGCTCACGGAGCAGAACGAGCAACTCGTTCACAGCCTCGATGGCACGCGACGTGATCTTGTCCACCTTGAGGGCCAGATGGATCAATTGGCTCTGCAGGACCAACGTCTGCGCGACTACCACGAAATGGAACCGGTTCGCGATGAGTATGGCGCCCTGGGGGTCGGTGGCAACGACGACCCGGAAGACCTTCCCATGGATTATGCCAGCCTGCCGGCGCGCAAGCGGGCTCTGCTCTCCGACTTGTCGATGCGGATCGACGCGCTGAAACGCGAGGCCCTCTACCAGCGCGGGAGTTTCGCCGCCCTGGAGGATACGTTCCGCAACAACGAAGCCAACCTGCGCTTCATTCCGGCCATCTGGCCCGTCGATCGAAACAAAGCGTGGAAATCCTCCGACTTCGGCAAGCGCACCGACCCGTTTACCGGGCGAATCGCCATGCACAGTGGCATCGACATCGCCGGACGCACCGGGGTAGAGGTCCGGGCAACTGCCGATGGCCAGGTTGCCTTCGCATATCTGGCCAAGGATCTCGGCAACGTGGTTGTCATAAACCACAACCCTGAGGTCATCGACGAGAACGGAAACGTCACGCACCGCCCCGGCATCCTGCGCACCGAGTATGGTCATTTGAGCAAGATCCTCGTGAAGAAAGGGGATCTCGTGCGTCGCAATCAGGTCGTTGGCCTGATGGGTAACACGGGACGCTCCACTGGCCCACACCTGCACTACGCGGTGCGGTATCAGGATCGTCGTCGGGGTGGCACGCGGGGCTATATCAACCCTCTGGAATACCTTCTCGACAACAGCAATGACGATCGCGCTTCCGCCTTCGTCGCCTCCGTCGAAGAGTGATCGTCCAGGCCTGACCCAGCAGACATCTTCCAGCCTTGTTCCGGGCCGGCCTGCCACAAGCGGGTCGGCTCGTTACATTTGCAGCATGGAAAACGCGAAGAACATCACCGGGAAGGTCGCCGCCATCATAGATGCCACGACCCTCGTGCTCAATGTCGGCAGTGATCAGGGCGTCTGTGCAGGTCAGCTGTTCGTTATCGTCTCCGTACATCACGAAGTCTTTGATCCTGACACCGGCGTCAGTCTCGGCCAGTGGGAATCGGTGAAGGGAAGGGTCGTTGTCACCCACACGCAGGCTTCCATGGCGACGGCACGCTCGCCACTGGTGGCCGAATCCGGTGACAGCACGGGAACACTGAGTGCAATGATGGTGCGCCACTCCTTCGGTTTGTATGGCGAACGGAATCTGGATCGGGCGCCACTGGAGGTCCGCCCAGGCTCGATCACCGGCCGGCCGCGGACGCAGCCGATCGAGATCGGCGACGTCGCCCGCCTGCTGCCTCCTGCAACCGCCGATGAGCATGTCCGAAGTGAGACAAACCTCCCTGGCGCCAGTCTGCCGTCGAATAAGTACGGCAGTACACCACCGGCACGGGATGCGAATGAAGCGTAACAGCCGTTGCTGCGTGGGCGTGTGGTTGAACCCCAGTCTGAACCTGGCTCTGAGCCTGGCCCTGCTGCTGGGAGGCTGCGCACACTACTCGACCAGCGCCGGCCTCGTCGGGGGCATCAAGACGGTGGCCATTCCCACGGCCGAAAACGAGACCTCTGAGGTCGACGTCGGCCAGCGCCTTACCGACCGTGCCACCGATGCTTTCCTGGCCGATGGTCGCCTGCGTGTCGTTGATGAGGAATCGGCCGACGCCCTGTTGCTGCTGCGCGTCCAGAGCCTCGAGGACAGCCCCTTCACTTTTACCGCTGCCGAGGTCACCGAGCAATACCGTTTTCGGCTGTTTGCCAGCGCCATCCTCGAACGCACCAGCGACAGCAGTGATCTGCTCGAGATCGACCGTCTTATCGGCTGGGGAACGTACGATGCCGCGCTACCCGACGAGGAGGGGCGCGATCTGGCCGTCGAAGCGGCGATGGACATGATTATTGAAGAGATCGTGGATCGCACGACGGCGTCCTGGTAGCAGCGCGACTCAGGCCGTGGCCTTATCCGGGTCCTTCCCAAAGACCCACACCCCGACACAAATGACGCTAGAGCCCAACAGCAGGCCGATCCAGGCGGGCCAAAACAGGGCGGTACCGATGTAGCCCACGAGTGCGGCGACGGTCATGGTCGCCAGGGCATATGGGAGCTGGGTCTTCACGTGATCGAGATGGTCACAACCAGAGGCAACACTCGACAGCACCGTCGTGTCACTGATCGGGGAGCAGTGGTCACCGAGAATCGCGCCGTCGAGCACCGCGGAGGCGACCAGAACGGCGATGGGCATCCCACCAAGATCGTGCGCCAGGGGGATCGTGGTCGGCAACAGAATGGCCATCGTTGCCCAGGAAGAACCGATGGAGAAGGCGACCACCGACCCCAGAAGAAACACGAGAACCGGGAGTGCAGCCGCCGGCAGACTGTCACTCAGGGCTGTCACCAGATACTCGCTTGTGCCGACAGCGCCGCAGGCCTCCTTGATAGCCCAGGCGAGCACGAGGATGACGAGAGCCCGGCGGAATCCGGTGACGCCACCTGCCCAGGCACGCAGTGCGTGTATCGGTCTGATGGGGAAACGGCCCTCGCTGTCGCGCCGGCTCACAGCAAGTCCGAAAGCCAACAGAGAGCCGGCCATGGCAGCAACGAACATGACACGGGCGCCATCGGCGTTGGCAAGAACCGTGGTCCAATACCCCTGACTGAAGAATCCGTCCCGGGCCCGAGCGGCGGCCACAGCGTCGACACTCCAGGCGTCGAGTTGCATGCCGGCCAGAACGCCGCCGACCACCACGGCTACCGGTAGCGCGGCGATGCGCCAGTCCCCAACGATGCCTGGTGGGACCTCGAGTCCACGGTCCTCATTGCCCGCCATCGGCTGGGCCCCGGAGCGCAGGACATCACCTGTGGTACCGGCGCGCCGTTCGGCGGCCAGCATCGGGCCGAAATCTCGCCGCAACAGCACGCCGGCACCGACAAAAACGAGGGCGAACAGGCAATAGAACCGGCTGGGCAGGGCGCGGAAGAATAGCTCATAGCCTGAGATGCCGGCACCCACAGATACCATGGCGTCGTCGAAAAGGCCGACTTCGTAGCCAATCCACGTGCTGATCAGGGCAATACCAGCGACGGGTGCCGCTGTCGAGTCCACCAGATAGGCGAGCTTCTCGCGCGAGATGCGAAAGCGGTCGAAGACAGGACGCATTGTTGTGCCGACAACGAGGGTGTTGGCGTAATCGTCGAAGAAGATGGCCATACCCAGTAGCCAAGCCGACAGACGCGCCGTGCGTTTGCCATCGGCGCTGCGCGCGAGCCGTTCAGCGATACCCCGGGTGCCACCCGCGACGGAAACAACTCGCACCATGCCAATGAGGGATACCGTAAAGGCCAGGATGTAGAGTTGAAAGGAATCGCTCAGTGGAGTCCATATGTAGCCCACGGTCGCAGCAACGGCGACGTCGGCAATGCCATCAAGAAAGGCAGTGTCCGGCGGCAGCGCGATGATGGCGGCACCAACCAGGGCGGAACAGAGCCCGAGAACGAGTTGGCCCGTGAGCATGGCGACAGAGATCGCGCACAACGGCGGGAACAGACTCCAACCGCCATGGGTGCCGAAAGAGGGCAGAACAACCCCACTGACGAGGGCACTGAGGCCCATGGCTGCAGCATAACGCAGCGGCATTTTTCTCAACAAATCGATGGGCGCCGCCGAAGGTTCCGCCGCTCAGTCGGGCCCGGACAGGGCTCTGACCTCGGTCCTGGGAACCGTCGACATCTCGAGCTTGAAGGCGAGCAGATACATCATGACGACACCGACGACCCACCAGCCGACCTGCCAGAGCCACAGTGTGGGGATGCCAAAGCTCCATGCTGCGGGATCGGTTTCGTTGCCGAACACGGCAAAGGGGCCGATGGCACAGAGAAACCAGACCCCCACCAGAACCCACACCGGCTTCTTCCAGCGTTGCACGTGCGGCGCCAGGCCCGTGTGTTCACGGAGGAACTCGTGAGCCTCCTCGCGATGCTGTCGACCATCGGTGCCACGGTCCTGAGTTAGAGCACTGACGACAACACAGGTGCCCAGGTTGAACAGAATGCCCCAACCGGCGCTGTGAATCGTCAGAGGATAACGACCAATGCCGATCAGGCCACCCAATTGGGTGACATACGTGACAGTGACGGCAATGATGCCGGCGATGAGTCCGAGGACGACGCCTTTCGGGGTGAACCAGCGGAAATAACAGATTCCCAGCAGGGCGGGCCACATTTGAAAGCCATAGGAGACGGCAGCGCCACCCAGTAGCACCAGCAGGTCGCCTGAGGACAGGCCCACCATAAGCGCCAGGACGACGATGACGAACACCGTCATGCGGCCCACGAGCACCTGCACAGCATGGGATGCACTCTTGGCGAAGAAGTGCCGGTAGATGTCGCGCGTGATGATACCGCTGGCTGTTGACATGTAGGCGGCACCCGTGGATTGCATGGCCGCCAGGGCGCAGACGCACAGCAGGCCTACGAGCCACGGATAGTTCTGCTCGAGCGATCCGATCAGATAGGGGACCAAGTAGTCGGTAATGGGTTTGCCCGCCTCGTTCGTCGGCAGGCCCAGCTTCTGTGTGCCCTCCAGGATTTCATGATACAGCACCGAGCCGCTGAGGCCCTGGATGGCGGTGAAGACGAACATGATACCGCCAATGGCAAGGGAAGAGGCGAAAACCTGTTGCCATGGAAAGGGCTTCGGATCCTTGTTGGCGAAGGCCCACATGCTGAACGCCGGCGCCGACTGAATCCCCATGAGGGCGAACATGTACGTGAGGATCATCACCGCTGTCCAGGCACCGCCGGAACTGTCGAGAAACATTGTCCCTGCGCGCTCGAGAAATGAACTCGACTCAGGTCGGGTTGGGATCGCAACCATATCCGGTTTGATCCGTGCCAGGCCGGCAAGGCCATCCTTGAAAGCAGACCAGCCGCCCACCAGGTCGAGGGCGACGAAACCTAGGATGACGATGCCGAGGGCAAGCAGAACGCACTGGGCGCAATCGACGTAGGCCACCGAGCGCAAGCCGCCGGAGGCGACGTAGATGAAGACGACAACGGACAGCAGAATGGCACCACCCTCGATGGAACCAAGAAAGCTGCTCTCCAGGGGCGTGTTTTCGACGAGACGGCTGAAGAGCATCCCCGAGGCGCGCAACTGAATGCCGAGGTAGGGAACGGAGAAAATCATGGCAACCAGCGCCGTGAGAAGGCGCATGGCATCGGTCTTGTAGTAGTCGGCGAACATCTCGCCCGGGGTGATGTAACCGTAGCGCTTGCCAAGGAGCCACTGGCGCTTGAGGAACATGACACCCGTGAAGGGAATGGTGATCGCGTAGAAGGACGCGAAGGCGTAGGGCAGGCCGACATTGAAGATCGTGCCGGGATGACCGACGAAGGTCCAACCGGAGAATGACGTCGCCGTTGCGGCGAGGACGAACACCCACAGACCGATGGAGCGCCCTGCGATGAAGTAATCACTGGCGGTGCGTGCCTGACGCGCGCCCTTGATTCCCCAATAGATACAGTAGGACCAGTAGCCGAGGGTAAAGATGCTGAGCCAGACGAGTTTTTCCAACTCAGAAACCTCCGCGTAGACGCTCTGCTTCTGCCACTCGCGCGATGGCGATAATGAAAGCTGCCGTACGCATGCGAACGTTCTTGCCGCGCATTACCCCGACCACGTTCTGGTACGCCCGGGACATGATTCTTTCGAGTTCCTTATTGACGCGCGCTTCATCCCAGGTGAAGACCTGGACATTCTGCACCCATTCGAAATACGACACCGTTACACCGCCGGCGTTGGCCAGGATGTCGGGAACGATGGGGATCCCACGTTCCTCAAGGATGGCGTCAGCAATTGTCGTAATCGGGGAGTTGGCCGCTTCGACAATCATCCGGGTCTTCACATCTCGGGCGTTTTCCTGGGTGATGGCGCCACCCAGAGCAGCGGGGATCAGGATGTCGCAATCCAGCCCGAGCAAGTCTTCATTGGAGATCGCTTCGCCGGAGCCGAAGCCACCGATCGTTCGCGTCGCGGCAGCATGACGGAACAGATCCTCCACGGGGAGCCCATCGCTGGAGTACAGGCCTCCTGAGAAGTCGCTGACGGCGACGACCTTGGCGCCCATCTCGGCTAGCAGTTTGGCCGTCCAGGAGCCGACGTTGCCGAAGCCCTGGATCGCCACGCGGGCGCCTTTCAATTCGATACCGAACTCAAGACAGGCTTCACGGGTAATGATGCTGACACCACGTCCGGTGGCCGCCTCACGACCAGGAGAACCGCCGAGGGCCAATGGTTTGCCTGTAACAATACCCGGCGTATAGCCGTAACGCAGACTGTACTCATCCATGATCCACGCCATGACCTGGGCGTTTGTATTGACGTCCGGGGCGGGAATGTCAGTGTGCAGCCCCCACGCGAGTCCGATCCGTGTCGTGAAGCGCCGTGTCAGGTGCTCCAGTTCGACCTGGGTCATCTGTGTGGGATCACAAGTGATGCCGCCCTTGGCACCGCCGAAAGGAATGTCCACGAGCGCTGTCTTCCACGTCATCAGGGAGGCCAGAGATCGAGCCTCGTCAATGTCAACGTGAGGATGGTAGCGCAGGCCACCCTTCATGGGGCCCCGCGCCATATTGTGTTGCACCCGGTACCCGAGAAAGACCTCGATGTGGCCGTTTGACATACGGAGCGGAACTTCGACCTGCACTTCGCGGAAAGGCGTTTTGAGCAGCAACCGCTCATCCTCAGGGAGGTCGATGGCATTGGCGGCCGCGTCGAAAAGTCGGTTCGTGTTCTCGTAATTGCTGACTCGTTCGGCCACAGATCCGTCCTCGGTGTGAGACTTGGGTAGAATACAGATGTGGCGTTGTGTCAGTGCGGGGCGATTGCTTGGGGCGTGCTGTCGGGTGTGGTCTTCCACCACGCCCAATCCACCAGCCACGAGCCGCTGGCGCGGGTCAACAGCCAGGTGTTGTAGCGGTCCTCAACGATTCGGGCTTCTCCCGAAGCGTATGTGGCGGTGATCCGCTGCCGCGACACGGCGACTGCTTCGTCCCCCTTGGCCACGGCGTGCAGGATGGTGGACTCGATGGCGTAGGTGACATTCTTCAGGCGATCACCGAGCCACTCATCGAACTCCTCGCGGTCGCCGAAGATGATGACCCACAAGGCGGGATTGGAGCTCAAGTAGGCATCGGTGATCACCACATTTTCGGTGACACCAGCGAGGATACCTGAGTGATTGCCGGCGTTCCACTGGGCGGCGTGATCCTGAACAGCACGGGCCACATCAGCGGCTTCTACCCGACCGTCGGTGGGACCACCGTCGATATCTCCCAGGTCGACAATGGCGCCCGTCACCAACCACTTTTCGTCCAGTTTGTGGAAGGTCCATAAGCGTCTCTGCGAATAGGGGGCACGCGCGCCTGTGCCGCCGTCAATGACCTGGCCCACATCAAGGGTGGTGACGAAAGCCTTGTTCTTCCACACGCCAATGAAGATGACCTCGCGCTTGACGTCATATCGACGGACGGACAGGTCCGCTTTCAGAGCGCTGGCCATGTCATCACGGGAACTGAACCGGACGGACCAGCCGCGGCCATCGATAGAGCCACCGGCGTCATAGATGACGACACGATCTCGGTCATAGGCTGACAACGCCAGTTCGACATCTCCCCGGCGCCGACCCGAGCGGTCCTTCTCCAGGGCCTGGCGGATCAAAATTGTCTCGGTGGTTTCAGCCTGCACCGATGCAACCGGGACAAGCAACGCTACAACAAGGAGGGCGGGCAGGGCACGATAGGCGAGATTCAAGAGACCATTCCGTAGGAAATGCGGCCGTAGGAAATGCAGGGTCGATGAGGTCATCCGGCGCCCAACTGCTGCAGGGCCCACTGGGCGTAGTAGGCGACGGTTTCATCCGGGTCGTTCGTCATCTGCTCCAGGGCCTGGCGACTGGAAGAGGCTTGCAGATAACCCAGAGCGATGGCGGCATTCCAGCGTACTTCGGCGTCGCTGTCATCGGTCATCGACAGCAGCGGAGCCAACGCGCTTTGCACCAGCGCCTGCCCCAGAATCTGGGCCGCCCCGGAGCGCAGGGCAGGACTTTTGTCCGTCAGACAGGAGAGGAGGCGCGTTTCGACGCCATTCGACAGTTGCTGGACACGTACAAGGGATTTGATGGCGTTCAGACGCAGTATCGGGTCGACATTGCCAAGAGCCGAGAAGAGGTATTCGGCGCCGCGCTCATTGCCCAGTCGAACGAGGGATGAAGCTGCGTGGAACCGCACAAGATTGCTGGCATCCTTGAGCAGGCCGAGAAGGGGTTCGATCGCCGCCGGGTCGCCAACGGCGCCCAGGGCAGCAGCCGACGCGCGTCTGACCTGCGGGTCATCATCTTGCAGTTGCCCGATCAATTCATCCCGTACGACCCCCTTGGCTCGAGCCAGACGCGCCTGCTGCACGCCCCGGTTGCTCAAATCGACGAGAATCGGCACGCCGTGGTAGTTGGCCCGCTCCAGTTCGACGATGGCCGTCTCGACCAGTTCGTCTGAACCATTAAGAACAGCTTGGATGACCGTATCCTGCGCCGTGTCTTCGCCGAGCTTGACCAGCGCCACGGCCGCCAGCAGGCGTATAACCGGGTCGACGTCGGCCAGTTGGGCCGTGAGGGCTGCGACGGCAGCCTCCGTAAAGCCGAATTCACCGACGGCGCGCAACGATGCCAACCGTTCTGTGTTTCGGTAGGCGACGGTGATGCGGGCAATGGCGCTCGCCGACGCCGCCTTGTGGCCGATGTTGCCGAGCACGGCAACGGCACCAACCCTCGCGTTCTCAATCTCGTCGCGGAACTCCCGATAATTGACGCCACGGTACAGCGC
>CALFPI010000067.1 GCA_937919035.1 uncultured Gemmatimonadaceae bacterium | reverse complement strand
CGAAATTCGTCCAGGATCTTTTTGTAGTGCAGCTGGGATTGCGCGGGGGCGACATCGAGCCGGGTGAAGTCGCGTTCGCCAACGGTCGACTCGTGGCGCGTTTTGTCGGGCCGAGCGGTACAGAATGCGAAGATGTCGATGTGGCAATCCTGGAGGAAGAAGTCGACCCAATCCCGGACAGCCTGCTCCGCGCCTCCAATAGGACAGCTGTGGATCATCTGGATGCCGTCGTCGTTGCAGATGAGGAGGGGGCTTTTCACCGGCCGATTATCCATGAAGCTCAACTCTATGAACGATCGTGCCGGACCTCCGCATCAGAGCCTGAATCACGATTCTCAGGTCGACGAGGGCGACGAGGACCGTGACGATCCTGGCAACGTTCTCGAAGCTCATTGCAACCTCCTGGAACAGTTTCATGGCTACTGGTCTCCTACTTGGTCAGGACATAGAAAGCATCCAGGTCGACTCGGACAACCATCGGCCAATGAAGCAGTGGTGAGGCGCGACGATGTCGATATCTTGCGCACCTAACACGACCCCGGGAGCGCAGTACAACGGTGTGGGCGGGCCGCTGAGACTGAGGTGATTGGGCCCTTGTCCGAGGCCACCGGACGCACGATGTTGGGCCCTGGCAACTCCTGTCCGTCTGACCGGTCACCCGGTGCTGCCTGCAGATGTTTTCGTTCCCACGCGAGACCCCGAGCGCTTGGCGAAATGATAGACGCGCTCGGGTGCCCGACGGCTGTAGCGGCTGCCATGTTTGCTGAGCCACGTTTCCACGATAGCTGGAAGACCCTATCTCCAGGAAGCTCATGAAGATCACCAATGTCAGAACCTACTTCGTCGACGGCGTTTTCCGGCCGTGGACCTTCGTCAAGATTGAGACCAGCGATCCGGGTACGATCGGCTGGGGCGACTGCACCGATTGGGGCGCAGCCGTTCCTGTCGGGGCAATGCTCGACCGGATGTCAGAGTGGATTATCGGTCGCGACCCGATGGACGTCGAAGCCATCTGGTGGGATCTTGCAGCATCCAACTGTCGCCATACCGGGGGGATCGCCTGGAAAGCCATGTCCGGAATCGACTCGGCTTTGTGGGACATCCGCGGCAAGGTCCTGAACGCGCCCGTGTGGCAGTTGCTGGGTGGCAAGATGCGAGACAGCCTGCGTCTGTACTGGTCACATTGCGGCTCGATGCGATCGCGTCACGCGGAGGAATTTGGCGTGGCGCCCGTGCGCACGACCGCCGATCTGAGAACGCTGTCGGAGGAAGTGATCGAGCGGGGATTTACGGCGATCAAAACAAACCTGATGGATCTGGAAGATCTCGAGGGCGATGCGGAGGGCCAATGGCGGTTCCAGTCGTCAGCAGGGGATGCATCGGCCGCCGTCATCCGTCGTGCTGAGGCGATCATCGGAACATTCAGAGAGGCGCTTGGTCCTGACATCGGCATCGCGCTCGATGTAGCCTTTCGCTTCAAGCTTGGTGGCGCGATCAAGCTGGCCCGGGCCCTCGAGCCGTATGATCTGATGTGGCTGGAGACTGAAACACTTGACCCCGATGCACTCCGGCTCATTCGCGAATCGACATCCACAACGATCTGCCACGGCGAAAGCCTGTTTGGCACGCACCAATACAAGCCGTTCCTCGAAAACCATGCATCCGATATCGTCATGCCCGACCTGGCCTGGAACGGCATCACCATGGGCAAGAAACTTGCCGATTACGCCCACGCCTATGACATCCTTTTTGCGCCGCACAACTGCCACAGCCCAATCAATACGCTAGTCTCTGCGAATGTCTGCGCCACGGTACCGAACTTCTATATCCAGGAATTTGATGTTGATGACGCGCCCTGGCGGGATGACATCATGACCCATCCGTTTGCCATCGAGGATGGACACCTGCTGCTGTCTGATCGTCCGGGATTGGGGTCAGACCTGATCGAAAAGGAAATGGCCAGACATCCACCCAAAGAGCGATACCCGTACAGATAGATGATAGGGGTCAAGTGACGGGAGCCCTCGCTCTACTTCGACGAAACCGGGCCGTCTTACGATGGGCTCTGGCAGGCTTCGTACTGTTCGCGGCGGGATTCGTCCTGTTGCATGGCCGCGAAGCAATGCTCTCAGGCTCGTGGCGTTATAGCATCACCCAGGCGGACGAGTATGCCTTCTGGGTGATTGCCGATTCCTTCGCTGACGATCCGATCTCCGACGGCAATCCTTTCTACTACGAGCAGATGGGAGAACGGAACCCACCGTTCGCCTATCCAGTTGTGGCTTTCATCGGTTACCTGGCGGCGGCGATTGGTGTTCCGGCGATCTACTTCCTGCCCGTATGGAAGATTGGAGCGCCCTTCGTCACCTGGCTCGTGCTATGGTGGTGCCTGGTCAGGTTCTGGGGCGTGCCGATGCGCGCTGCCGCGGCGGTAAGCATGCTTGTGCTCGTTATCCCGCAGTACGTTCATGGACCAGCGCAGTTCTCGCTGCTGCGGTTCTCCCGGCCGCTTGACACGGTGGCACTTGTCGCGGTTTGGTTGTCCGTCGCGTTGAATCCGCAGCGCACGGGATGGTGGTACCTGCCCGTTGTGGGCGGGTTGAGTATCCCTGTCTTCTTTCTGTCGCCGTTCTACGGTCTGTTCGGAGTCTGGGTCCTGGGTGCCAGCGGCATTCTGAGCTGGTTCACGGGACGTTCGCTGCCGTCGCTGAAACTGGTTCTGCTGAGTCTCACTGGTGCCGCCGCGGGTGGGGGACTGCTCCTTGCCGTCCGCCGAGCTTATTCCCAGAGCCCGTGGCTCCAGGACACGCTGCAATACGATCCAGAGCTCAATTTGCCCGCCGTGTGGTCTTTCGTGTTGGTAGGCGTCGGCCTGATCGTGGTTCTGTCCCTCCGCGGCAGGGCGTGGACGCGGTTTGACGTCGCCCTGGGGGC
>CALFPI010000066.1 GCA_937919035.1 uncultured Gemmatimonadaceae bacterium | reverse complement strand
TGCACCAGACCGAGCTTGCCCAGAGCCCGAGCATCACGAACTGATACGACAACAGGCATATCCCATGAACGACAAAGAAAAGTTCCTCTTCGACCTCAACGGCTACCTGGTCCTTCGCCAGGTGCTGACCAGCGAGGAAGTGGCGACGATGAATGCCGCCATCGACCCTTGCTGGCGCACCCGACAGTGAAGCCGTACCTCAAGGGCACCCTCGGAACCGGCTACCGTCTCGATCACGGCCCCGAAGAGGGCGTCGTCGCTGTAGTTCCAGGCAGTCACAAGGCCAACCTGGTGCTGCTCGCAGAGCATGCTGCTCTGCGAGCAGCACCAGGAGCATGTACTGGAACTCAATGGCAAAGCCGGTGATGTTGTCATCTTCACCGAAGCCCTGACGCACGGCACGCTACCGTGGACGGCGGCGCACGAACGACGCGCCTTGCTCTACAAGTTTTCGCCGGGCTGCCTGTCGTACGGTGCCGGCCCCCACGAGGTTGTCTACCCCGACTACGTCGCTGACATGACCGACGAGGAACGTGCCGTCATGAAAGCACCACACGCCAGGAGATGATGCGATGAAAATCACCCATATCGACAAGTGGCAGGTTGTTGTTCCCATCGCCCCGGACGCGCTCAACTCGCCCGAGTTCGATCCCCTCGACGAGGATCTGGCCTTCTTCTGGAAGACGCCGAAACACATCATCCGCGTGCATACCGACGACTCCGGGATCGTCGGCATCGGCGAATCCCATCGCGGTTGTCCCGACGCGCAGATGCAGCAGGCGATCGACAGGATCACCGGCATGGAGGTGCATGATATCAACCTGCACGCCCTGCCGATTCCCATGGGTTCCGCCTATGGCGCAATGGAGATGGCTCTTTTTGACATCGTCGGCAAGTCGCTCGGCGTCACCGTGGCACGGCTGCTCGGGGCGCAGGTCCGCGATCGCGTCGCGGTGGACTACTGGACGGCACGGCGCACGCCGGCGGATCTGGCGCGCAAGGCCAAGCAGGGCAAGGAGCTGGGGTTTCACGGTATCAAGATCAAATGTGCCCTGGGCGATCCGAATGTCGAGCGCCTGCAGGCGGTGGTCGATGCTGTGGGTCCCGACTTCAAGGTGACCGTCGACCCCAACTGCCGCTTTCACCTGCCCTGCCACACGATCGCCTTTGCTGATGCTCTTGGTGAACTGCGGCAGTCCGTGGCCGTCTTCGAGGATCCGGTGCCCAAGGACAACCTGGACTGGTATGTGATGCTGCGGCAGAAGCTGCAGGTGCCCATCGCCCTGCATCTGGGCAGCGGCCGGGCCGTGTACGACGCCGTTCGCCGCGGCGCGGTCGATATGCTCAACATCAGCCCCTACAGCATGGTCGAGTTCGTACGTCAGTGTTACATCGCCGAGCAGGCCGGCGTGCCCGTGTGGCACGGCAGCGGCGTTGATCTTGGGATCCTGGATATGAGCTACGTCCACGCCTGTGCGGCGGCACCGGCAGCGACATTGCCCTCCGACATCGTCGGCAACTTTGTCCGCGACGATGATCTGCTCGTCAACCCCATCGTCATTCGTGATGGCTACGCCGAGGTGCCTGACGCGCCAGGTCTTGGCGTTGAACTGGACGAGGTGGCTCTGGAGAAATACAAAGTCGACGGCTGAGCGCGGCACCTACCCCTGGTTCAGGGCCTATCCCTGGTTCAGGGCCTACCCCTGGTTCAGGGCCCACGTCAGGACCGTAGGAAAAGGGGTTTCGGCGAGGGTGCCAAAGAGCGGCTCCTTCGCCAGTTTGGCCCGGCTGATCTGGGGCGAACTGAGGCCACACAAGAAGCGGGCGATTGAGCGTGGTGTCGCCAGTGCCGCGCCACCTCTGGCCACAATGGGCTGCAGCCGGGACCACAGTGCATCGGGGATTGTTGCCGGTACACGGGCAGGAATCACCTCCGTGTCGCCCGTGCAGCCGCTGCACTGACCACAG
>CALFPI010000065.1 GCA_937919035.1 uncultured Gemmatimonadaceae bacterium | reverse complement strand
CTCGGGCACCTCCCCTTCACGGGCCAGGAACAGGGAATCGCGAACGACGTAATCGATCTCCTGCAGCCGCTCCAGAAGGGGTTTCATATCGTGCTCGTTGTCGGAAAAACCCCGCTCGCCGTGGCCAACGGAGACGTAGACGACCTCGCGTCGGTTGCGGGCAACCTTGAGCAGCGCGTTGGTGATCTCCTTTTCCGTCAGTTCCGTCAGACGCTGACGTGTATCGGGGCCGGCACCGATGACCAGAGTATTGTAGTTGCGCACGCCGTAATCCCGCGTACGTCCCGGATCACGATCCGGATCAACAAACTCGTAGGAGAAGCGTCCCTTGCCGTGCACACTGAACTGTTCCAACAGACCGCGCAACGACTCGTTGGTGCCGCCTTCCATAAAGGCTATGGCCTCGACGTCGACCTCGAGTGATTCGAGCGTCTGCACGGTCAGCGGCGCCAGACTGTGCAGCTTGCCCTCAGTTACATCCAGACGCTGTGGATAGCGATTGGCGAGGAAGTTGACCATAACCAGGATGGCGAACACCATGATGCCGCCCCAGAACGCATTCAGCCATCGGCCATAGTGGCGGAACAGGTCCGGGCTCAGGACTCCGGCAAAAGCCACCAGCAGCAAGCCGCTGCCGGCGTTGACCACGGGCAGCCATTCCATTCCGGGTGCCAGCACGAGAGCAAGAGCCCCCGCAATGATCAGTACAGCGCCAACAAGACTGATAGGTGTGGCGTAGGTCTTCATCATCATTCCTCCGGCGCTACCGGCGCCAACGCCTCGATTCGAGGACCCTGGTCGTCAGGAACAGCGTGAAGAAGATGAAACTCAGATAGAAAACGATGTCGCCCGTGTCGATCACGCCTCGTTGGAAGTCCTGCAGGTGCTGGATGATCGACAGGTAACTGAGAATCTTTGCCGCAGTCGGTCCCGCAAAGCTGGCGGACCAGTCGATAAGCCAAAGCAACAACAACGCCCCGAAGGCGAGGAGCACGGCGACGATCTGGTTCTCTGTTACCGATGAAGCCAGTATACCGACGCCGATGAACGTCCCACCGAGCAGCAGGTAACCCAGGTAGGCGGACCAGATCGGACCCCAATCGGGATCACCGTAGACCTCGAGAATGAGACAGAAGACGATGGTCAACGCCACGATCGCCGTGTACAACGACAGGGCGGCAAAGAACTTGCCGAGCAGAACCTGCGTCGTCGAGATCGGTGAAGTCATCAGCAGTTCGATGGTGCCGCTTTTCTTCTCCTCGGCGAATAGCCGCATCGTCAGCATGGGTACCACCATGAGCCAGATGAAATCCATGACGGAGAAGAACTGGGTAACCACCATCTCGTTCAGGTTCAGATTCGGCATGCCCGCCTGGGCGAACTGCTGACGCTGACTGAACTGCAGACACCAGTAGTTGAACTGCATGAGGATATTGCGGAACAGGTAACCGGAGAGAAACAGAAAAACACCTGCGATGACATACGCCACAGGCGACACGAAATAGGATCGCATTTCTTTGCTGTAGATGGCTAGAAAATTGCGCATGTCGTCCTCTTACGCCTCCACTCGTTCTTCGTTTGTCAAGCGCAGGAAGATGTCTTCCAGCGACATGTCCATGCTGCGCAGTTCCCGAAGACCGTAACCGTTGTTGATGACGGCCTTTGCCAGCGGGTCTCTTACATCCTGTCCCGGGGCGGTTGTCACCAGGTAAATACCACCGGCGGTGGCATCTTCATGCTGCACGTCGAGCACACCTGGAACGCTGACAAGCAGAGCCTGTACCGCCTCCTTTGGTCCGGCGATCTGAGCCCGCAGAATCTCACCTTCCTTCAGTTGGGCCGTCAGGCTCTCAGGGGACCCCTCGCCGACGATCCGACCATTGTTAATGATGACCACCTTCTGGCAGGTCATCGCCACTTCCGGCAGAATGTGCGTGCTCAGGATGATCGTGTGTTCCCCACGCAGGGACTTGATCGTCTCGCGGATATCAATGATCTGCTTGGGATCCAGTCCGACCGTCGGTTCGTCGAGGATCAGCACCGATGGATTGTGCACGAGCGCCTGCGCCAGTCCGACACGCTGCTTGTAGCCCTTGGACAGATGACCGATGACGGTTCGTGCCACATGGCTCACACCGGTCTTCTGCATGGTATCATCCAGGCTGGAGCGCAGGTGTACCGATGGGACCCCCTTGATCTTGGCAACGAAGCCGAGGTAGGCCTCCACTGTCATGTCCAGATACAGTGGTGGCTGCTCCGGCAGATAGCCGATACGCCGGCGGACCTCCAGCGAATCTTCGCCGATGTCGAAACCGTCGATGCTGGCCGTGCCGGATGTCGGCGGCAGGTAGCACGTCAGCATCCGCATCGTGGTTGTCTTGCCAGCGCCGTTGGGGCCAAGAAACCCCATGATCTGCCCCGTCTCAGCCTTGAAGGAGAGGCTGTCGACGGCCGTGACGTCGCCGTACTGCTTGGACAATTCGCGCACTTCGATCACCGGTCGGACTCCTCTTTGTTCTCGGAACTCAGTTGTGGCTCATGCGGCCCTTGAAAAAGCGGGCCAGGGGTTCTACGTAATCACCCGATGCGGCGTCGATGCGGACCTCGTCAATCGCAAGTCGACGGAACGTTCGGGTGCGTCGAGCAACAGCCTTCTGCCAATTGTCGGCGAAGGCTTGTCGCACACTCTCATCGGCGCTGTCGACGATGACCTGCTCACCTGATTCGGCATCGCGCAGTGTCAGAAAACCGACATCCGGCAGGTTGCCCTCCCGTGGATCCTCGACGCTGACAGCGATCACATCGTGACGACGATTTGCACGCTGCAGGGCGCGATCGTAGCCATCGTCAATGAAATCGGAGATGACAAAAACCACGGCGTGGCTGCGTATCACCCGGTCGAGCGTCTCCAGGGCTTTGGCAATCGACGTGCGTCGGCCTTTGGGCCGATGGTACAGTAACTCACGAATCACCCGCAGAACGTGGCGGCGACCCTTTTTGGGCGGGATGAAGACTTCGACCTCATCGGTGAAGATCAACAGCCCCACGCGGTCATTGTTGCGGATGGCCGAAAAGGCCAGCAGGGCGGAGATTTCCACGGCGACTTCACCCTTCATGCGGGCACCCGAGCCAAACGCACCGGAAGCGCTGGCATCTACGACGAGAATCACCGTGAGCTCGCGCTCCTCGTCGTAGATCTTGATGAAGGGTTTGCCACCGGAGCGGGCCGTGACGTTCCAGTCAATGGTCCGTACATCATCACCCGGTTGGTACTCGCGCACCTCGGCGAACTCCATTCCATGTCCCTTGAACACGGAATGGTATTCACCGGCAAACACGTCGGTGACCAGGCGACCGGCCTGAATCTCAATCCGATGTACGTTGTCGAGAATCTCCTGCGGGACTGCCGGCATGGCTCTTACGGTACTTCTATGTGATCGAAGAGTTGCGCCACAATGGCCTCGGAATCGATCTCCTCAGCCTCGGCCTCGTAGCTGGTGGCGATCCGATGGCGCAAGACATCAGCACCTACAGCTTTCACATCTTCGGGTGTGACATATCCCCGGCGACGTAAAAAGGCATGCGCACGGGCGGCTCGGGCCAGAAAGATCGTTGCTCTTGGAGACGCCCCATAATCGATGAGCGGCGCGAGATCGGGCATGCCGGCGTCGGCTGGCGTACGGGTCGCCTGCACAATATCGACGATGTAATCTTTGATTTTGTCATCGGTGTATA
>CALFPI010000064.1 GCA_937919035.1 uncultured Gemmatimonadaceae bacterium | reverse complement strand
CGCGAGGCGGTGCCCGGCGTGCAGGCCTTCCGCACGGATCGCTCGCGGCCGATGCCGCACCAGTTCAGCCGTCCGCTGCCGGAGGATCCCAGCTATACGGCCTACAACCTGTATGCGCGCACGACGGGTTCGCGGTTGCCGGACGAATATCTCGTCGTCATTGCCCACAAGGATTCACAGAGCTGGACGGATTCACCCGGCGCCTATGACAATGCCTCAGGTACGTCGGTGGTGATGGAAATGGCGCGGGCTCTGAACGAGTACGAGTCACAGCGCTCGATCTGGTTCGTGTTCTGCAACGAGGAGCACACGCCGTGGACGAGTGCTGTTGTGGCGCAGGGTATGGTCGACAGGAATCTGACGGTGCGTGGGGTGATCAATGTGGACAGTGTCGGCGGCCGGGCGCAGGCCGAGGTTGACGCCGGCCGGGCGACACACGTGACGCGATTCACCACACCCGAGGGTGAGGTGCTGGCAGCCCGCACAGCAGCATTGAACGAGCGCTACCAGATCGGCTTGATCACGAGCAGTTTCCGAAGCGAGCAGCCCAACGACGACGATGGCTCCTTCATCAAGGCAGGCATCCCCAACGCCATCCTGCACATCGGCTCCTTCCCCTACACCAATCCGGACTACCATGCAGCGACGGATACGCCCGACAAAGTCGATATCGATCTGATCAAACGTTCCGCGCGGTTGAGCCTGGCGTTGCTGCTGGAGTTGGATCAGGAAGCCTAGGCAGGGGCGGCCGTGCAGCACCAGGCTCACCAGTCCCCGCCCGGCCGCCACGGCACGTGGCGCAATTTCACTCCCGCCGACGGTCTGGCGAGCCTGCGTGTCGAACATATGGCGCAGGACGCAGCGGGCTACCTGTGGTTTGCCACCATAAGCAACGGCGTCAGCCGCTTCGACGGTGACGAGTTCGTCACCTTCAATGAGCGCGACGGCCTGTGCAACAACGGCATCATGTGTGTTGCGGCAGACCGGCGGGGCCGCGTCTGGTTTGGCGCCAGGGGGGGACTCAGTTGCCGTGACGGCGATCGCTTCCACACGGTGGCGATGCCCGCCGGCGACGGCGATTTCCTCATCAACAGTCTGTTCGTCGATCGTGACGACCGAGTATGGCTGTCGGGACGCCACCTGCGTGGCGGCAATCCGGGCATCATCGGCCGTGTCGACGGCGACACCTTCGTGGATCTGTCCGCCGAATTCGCCAGGGACTGTGCCTGCGTGCGCGGGCATTGCTGGGGGATCACGCAGGACGACGACGGTCACATCTGGTTCGCCCGGAGCCGTCTGCTCCGCTATGATGGCGCTCGCTTCCAGGTGTACGGCCCGGAACACGGCCTCCCGGATTCGCCCCTCCATACCTTGACGCAACCCCCAGGCGGGGAACCGATGTGGGTTGGCGGCATGGGCACCCTCGGCCGTTTCGATGGACACAGCTACGAACCGGCAGGGATCGTCATCGACGGCCAGGTCCGCAGAATCCAGCAGGACCATCATGGCCGGGTGTGGGTGTGCACTCCGAGAAACGGTGTCCTGTGTTTTTCGGACGGAGTCTGCCAGTCGTACCACCCTGCAGACGGCCTGCCCGATCCCTTCGTGACGGCGGTGCAGGTAGACAGGGAGGATCACATCTGGTTCGCCTCCTGGGGCGGGGGCGTCGGTCGCTACGATCCCTGTGCCATCGAGAAGATCGACGCTGGCGCCGGCCTGCCGTCGGCGGCGGTGACGACGATTGCTGCCGCCGATGGGGGACGCATCTGGGCGGGCTTCGGATCCATCGAAGGTCTCACCAGCCGATCCGTAGCCTGCTGGGATGGCGACGTCATGCACATCTGGGGCCAGAGTGAGGGCCTGGTGACCGAGGACTGCATGGTCATGCAGGCGCACCGATCCGGCGTTCTCTATCTGGGTGACTGGCAGGGGCTGGTGCGCACCGATGGTCACACGTTCCAGCGCCTGGGTCCCGAACAGGGCTTCCACGGCATCCGTGTCTACAGTCTTGCCGAAGACGAGGAGGGCGTGCTCTACATCGGTCACGGCGATGCCAGGCAGATGCATCTCACAGCATACGACGGCACGTCATTCACACACCGGCTGACGCTTGATCGTGACGGCAATACCTACATCTCGTCGATCCTTGTGCGCCGCAACGGCGAATTGTGGTTCGGCATCGGCGGCCTGGGCGACCAGTTCTCGGATCGCGGCGTCGGTCGCTGTCGCGACGATGGCCAGGTCGATTACTACTCGGTGGCAGAGGGGCTGCCCGACAGCCGGATCGAAGACCTGTGCGAAGATCGGCACGGCCACGTTTGGATCGCCACCGTTGGGGGGCTGAGCCGGTTCGACGGTACCCAGCTGCGCACCTTCACCACGGAACACGGCTTGCCGCACAATCATGTCCTGTGCCTCTACGAGGATGGTCAGGGGCACCTGTGGATCGGCACGCAGGCGGGCGTCACGCGCTACGACGGTGACGTCTTCCAGACGATCCACTCCGCCCATGTGGGTGCCACGAACCGGATCACCCAAGGTGCCGACGGGCGTCTGTGGTTTGCCCTGCTGGACGGCATCGTCGGCTACCAGCCACAGCGTGTGCCGCCGCGCATCCGAATGGTGCGCGTCGATGCGGATCGTGTCGACTCCGGGCGACTGGACCGTGACGTCGTCACCTCTGCGCGGCGCGTCACTTTCGAGTTCAAAGGCCTGTCGTCGCGCACCCATCCTGGTGACATGCTCTATCGCTGGCGGCTGCGGGGCTTTGATGAAAACTGGTGTCCGGCGATCCGGGCGCTGCGCGCCGACTACCAGGATCTGCCGGACGGTGAGTACAGCTTCGAGGTCAAGGCGATCGACCGGGATCTGAACGTCTCCGAGCTGGCACGGATCCGGGTGCAGGTTATTCCCGATGCGCGTACGCAGGGCCTGGCCGAGGCCCTCAGTGCCGCCGCTCCGGGGAACGACTTCATCGGCAACAGTCCGGCGCTGCGCCGCGTGCAGGCGCAGTTGAGCCAGGTCGCCGGCACGCGCGAGACGGTGCTGATCCTGGGTGAGACGGGCACCGGCAAAGGGGTCGCCGCGCGGGCCGTACACAGCCTGAGCCCGGGGAAGGATGGGCCCTTCATCCAGATCAACTGCGGCGCCATTCCGCGGGATCTGGTGGAGTCGGAGTTGTTCGGGCACGAGCGTGGTGCCTTCACCGGGGCGGTGACGCGCAAGCTGGGCAAGATCGAGCTGGCGCAGGGCGGGACCCTGTTCCTCGACGAGATCGGCGACATGCCGCTGGAGGCGCAGGTCAAGCTGTTGCAGTTGCTGGAGGAACGCACATTCACGCGCGTCGGGGGAGGCCAGAGCCTGCCCGCCCGGGTGCGCATCGTCGCCGCCACCAACAGGGATCTGCGGCAGATGGCGGCCGAAGGGAAATTCCGCGAGGATCTCTACTTCCGCCTGCGCGTTTTTGAGGTTCAGTTGCCCGCCCTGCGCGAGCGCCAGCAGGACATCCCACTGCTGGCGATCTACTTCGCCGAGCGCATGGCGGCCCATCTCAACAAGCCGCTGCGCGGAGTTTCACCGGCGGCGGAGCGGGTATTGACGGCCTATGGCTGGCCGGGGAATGTGCGCGAGCTCGAGCACGCGGTGAAGCGTGCCGTCATCGTCTGCACCGATGATGAGATCGGCGCCGAGGATCTGGCCCTCGACCTGGGTGCACATGTGCCTGCCGCCACCGAGCAGTGGCTGGATCTGGAGGAGTACGAGCGCCGCTACATCCGCCAGGTTCTGCTCCATACCGAGGGCAGGATCCGTGGCAACGGTGGCGCCGCCGCGGTTCTGGGCCTGCATCCCTCAACACTCTACAGCCGCATGAAGAAGCTCGGCATCGAGCTCTCGTAACCTCACGGGAGTCGATATATCGATGCAGGCATCGATATATCGACAGTGCAGAAAACCTTTCGTAACTCCTGTTCTCAGTTCATGTTACGTACGTTTCTGTCAGCCCCGGCAGCGGCCCGTCGCTGTCAGGGCAACCCCTTCTGGGCGCCACCTACGGCACCGACAAAGACTCACAAAGTACTGTATCCCAACAAGTTGGATGAGTTTTGTGGATCGTTGGCGGCGTCGGGCACAGCGCTTGCAATGGAGTCACCACCGACACCCCCACCCCGAGGGCTGTCACTCACTCCAGGAGACGCTTCATGCTCAGGAACACAATCATCATCGCCCTGCTCGCCACGATCGGTTCGGTGCACCTGGCACAGGCCCAGGGCGGCAGAATCGCCTATGAAACCGGACCCAGAACCAGCAGTTTGAATCACGAGGTGATCGTCACCGATCTCAGTGGCAACGACAGAATCCTGCTGGAGGAGACGGTAGGGACTCAGGTGTCCGGCTTCGGCGGGCTCTCCTGGGCGCCCGATGGCCGCCGCCTGGCCACGCGCCTGCGCCGGAGCAATGTGTGGGACATCTACGCCATCGACACGGAGACCGGCGCCGCGGTCAACGTGACGCAGGACTCGTTCATTGATCGGGCGCCCGCGTGGTCACCGGACGGCCGCCAAATCGCCTACGTATCCCTCCACGGCGGACCGGCCCAGATCTACGTCATTGGCGTCGACGGCGGCACGCCCGTGCAACTGACGGACAACCCGTCGTTGGACGAGACGCCGAGCTGGTCGCCGGACGGCAGCCAGATCGTGTTCGCCTCCAACCGGGACGGCGATTTCGAGATCTACGTGATGAACGCCGACGGCAGCGACCAGCGACGCCTGACCGTCAGCCCGCGCGACGAATTCTACCCCGAGTGGTCGCCCGATGGTCAGCACATTGTCTTCTTCTCGGATTTTTGTGCGAGGTGCTCCACGCAGCAGAGCGACATTATGGTCATGCGCCCCGACGGCAGCGACCTGGTCAACCTGACGAACAGCCTGGCGCAGAACATCGCTCCCACGTGGTCCCCGGATGGCAGCCAGATCGCCTTCTCGTCGAACCGTGGCGGCGCCATCGACATCTTCACGATGAATGCCGACGGCAGCCAGGTGACGAATGTGACGCACAATAGCCCTAGCGTCATGTCAGAGCACGCGGCATGGGCACGACTCCCAGGCGCCCCAACGGCGGTCGAGATGATCTCCTGGGGGCGGGTGAAGATCGAGCGGCGCTGAGCTCCAGGCCGCTGCTCTGCCCACACGGCTCAGCCGCGCGTCCCGCTAAAGGGGCGCGCGGTTCGGGCGCGCCACCGACCCAGGAGCCCCTCTTGCTGCGCATCACCGTCGTCCCCACCACCGAAGGCCTGCAGCTGTTGCACGTCTCCGGCCGCATCGGCGCGGCGGAGGTGGGGATCCTGCAGCAGCAGTTGCAGACGCAGGCCGGGCACCCGCAGGCCCTCGACCTTGCGGATGTGCAGTTCATCGATGAGGCGGGCATGTGTCTGCTGGAGCGGTGGCTTGCCGTCGGCCTCGAACTGCGCGGCGGCTCGGCCTTCATTCGCAGACTGCTCACCGAGCGGGGCCTGCTTGGCGCCGCGTGACCACCGCAACTCTGACGGGAACGGCGGCAAGATCCGGTGGGGGCACCGTGTGCAGATCCTGCAAGTTGCCAGGCACGCCGTCGGTGTAGATCTGGTTTGCCGTCAGGCGCTGCGTACCTGGACCCAACTGCCGGTCCGGTTTGACTCGTAACAGGCCTCCATGATCGCCACGGCATCGACGGCACAGATCAGATCGGCGTCGAGTTCGGCCGATGTGAGATCACCCTTGATGGCGGCTACCAGACGGTCCACCTGTGTCGGGCGGGCGAGGCCTGCGGCGACGGGCACCGGATCCTTGCCGGGGACGGCGAGCAGATAGCCCTTGTCGGCGTGCTCGAAAAGCGTGCCCTCGGAGCCGGTGATCTCGAAGCCGCCGCCGTGGCCACCGGTCTGCACCCACGATGCTTCGACGGTACCCAGGGCGCCATTGGCAAAACGCAACCAGGCGATGCCGTGGTCGTCGACGTCGGGGTAGATCCCGGCGGCATTGCCGATCGTCGCCATGACGCTGTCGACCTTGCCCAGGGTGCTGCACAAACGGTGTACGGCATGGGTGCCCATGTCCATGAAGGCGCCGCCGCCGGCCAGATCGGGCTGGGTGAACCAGTTGACATCGGCCGAGTCAAACCAGCGACCATAGGCGGCGTGGTGGGCGTTGCGGTAGTGGGCGTGGGTGATGGTACCCAGGGCCCCCGTGGCCACGTGGGCGATGGCGCCCTGCATCGGGGCCGAAAAGGGCTGGAAGTAGCCCATGTGGACGACGGTCCCGTGCTTGCGCACCAGTTGCAGTGCGGCAAAGGCCTCGTCGGCAGAGGTGGTGAAGGGCTTTTCACAGAAGATCGGCTTGCCCGCTGGAATGGCAGCGCGCAGCAGGTCCAGATGGCGTGTATTTTCCGAACAGATGATGAATCCGTCCACGTCGTCACGAGCCAGCACCGCCGTCAGATCGTCGCAGTACTCGGCGTTGTTGTCGGCAGCGAAGCGCTGACCGCGATCGCTGATGTCATCATAGATGACGACCAGATTGCGGTCGTCATGATCAGCGATGTTCTTCAAAAAGCCCTTGGTGTGAACGTGGGCGGCAGACAGCAAAGCGAGGTTGATCAACGGAGCCCCCGGGCGGTGTGGAGTGAAGCCGCGGGTGCGTCGGGTGCGTTAGTAGTTCGGCGCGTGGCGCGGCAGACGGGCAGGGGATGGTGGCTCGTTGAGACAGACCCACGTGCGTCCCGTGCCGGCACGGAATATGGTCACCGGATCGACTTGAGGGTAGTCGGAAGCAAGGTCCACGTGACTGGCGCCACGGTTCATCGCCCGACGGATCTTGATGACATCCGCTTCGGTGAGCTTGGAGCGGCCATGCTGTTCGCCCGTAAGTTGTCCTGCCATGTCTGTTATCCTGCTGAAAGGGAGTACCGGATTGGACGGAACACGCAACGTGGAGGATGTTACGTTTTCCGGTCGTCTTGGCAAGAAAATATGCACCAGACGCATAAAATGAAATAGGTTGGAGCAATGAAACAGGTCATGACAGGGATCAATGAGGCACCAGCTGCTGCGGATTGGCTCGTCGGTGAAGTGGGCGTGTGGGTTGGGCGTCCCGGCGCGGACTGGCACCGTCATGGTGCATATCCCTTTGCTGTACAGGGGATTCATCGTGGCGAAGACAAACTGCTGATCGGCACCGTACATGGTCTCTGGGAGGCGTCGACAAACCCCACAGAGCGCTGGGTGCAGCTGCATGATGAGACCCTTACGGAAGTCATGTCCGTCTCCCGCGATGCAACGGGTGCGCCTGTCGTGGCCGGGACGTATGGCGTCGCGGTGGCAACGCCAGACGAACTGGGGCTACCCCGGTGGCGCAGCCTGACGGAGACACGGACGCCGAACGAGCGCTACACGAATGTCCTGCGCCTGGCATCGCCGGATCTCTGGCTGGCGGGCACCGAAGCGGGCGTGCTGGTGTCCACCGATGGGGGGGGGCAGTGGCAGGCAACTCAGCTCAGGGACTCCCCGGTGCGCTGCCTCGAGCATTTTGCTCAGTTCTGGTGGGCCGGTACCGATGACCGCGGTCTGTGGCGCAGCCATGACGGACACGCATGGGAACCGGTCGAAACTCCCACAACTGCCGTGTTCAGCATTGCCGCCGCCGGTGATACACTACTGCTGGGTGGCTTCGACGGGATTTACCAGCGCGATGCGGGCGGAACCTGGAAACGTTCCGGACCCCAGGCGCTGATTCGCTGTCTGGTCGTTGATGGTCACACCTGGGCTGCCGGTGCCGATCCCGGCGGCCTGTGGCACTCGCGCGACGCAGGCGCTTCCTGGCGACGCACCGGACCTTTCCAGCGAGTCGCCGTCATCTGTGGACCGAACCGGGCGGGGGGCGCGTGATGGATCAGCAGACCTACGAGAAGCAGGTGCAGGCGCGGGCCGATGAGATGCTCGACGTTGTGGCAGCGCAGGAGCGGCATTCGGCGTGGACGGCGCATGCGGTGTTGGCCCGCGGTGGAAATTCGGATCGCGTCGCCGAATCCGTGTCGCAGACGCTGGGAGCCGTGGTGGCTGGCGCCGGCGACGGCGATATGGGTGGCCCCTTCCATGTGCTGCCGGCGATGCTGCTGCACAGTCGCTGGGAAGCGCAGTTGCCAGCGGCGGCGGCCGAGATGATCCGCGCTTTCATGCTGGACAGTGTCATTGTGCGGGGCAATACCGAGAACCACTGGTTGATGTACTACACGGGAAACCTGTTGGCCGCCGAACGCTGGGCGCACGAGCCCCTGTTCTGGGACGGTCGACCACCGGCAGCGATGCAGCGTGAAGCGACGCGATGGATTCTGGGGACGATCGAGCGCACGGCTCGCATCGGTCATCACGAGTACGATTCACCAGGGTATCAGATCGAACACATGATGCCCCTCATCGGCCTGTATGAACACACCACGGATCCACATCTGCGGACACAGGTGGAGCGTGTCCTGACGCTGCTGGTGGCGGACATGGCCCTGGAGTTTTTCCACGGCTCCTGGGCCGGCAGCCACAGTCGCGAAGGGTATCGGGAGAACACCTGGACCCGTGTCGGGCCGATTCGCACGCTGCAGTACCTGTACTTCGGTGGCGAGCCCTTTGATGCGGACCAGCATGTGCACGGTTTTGCCATCCCGGCGCTGGTTGCGGCCTACCGGCCACCGGCCCTGTTTGCGCGCATGGCCTGGGACCGTTCAACGCCACAGGTGGTGAAGAAGACCAAGGCGCCACGCAACATCATCCGGCATGCCGACGTCTATGCCGGCCCGGTGCGCAAGATGACCTACATGAGTCAGTCCTTTGCTCTGGGCTCGGCACAGCTCAATCTGCCCGGGATCGCGGCGGGGCCGATCGATCTGGTCTCCTGGGACCTTAACTGGTCCGGTGCCGAGCACCAGGCCAAGATCAC